>CAZIBA010000281.1:0-4363 GCA_964536795.1 uncultured Planctomycetota bacterium
ATGAGACCGTGGCCATCGGGGGCGTTCGGGTGCGGCCGGGGGACGTGGTGGTGGCCGATGACGATGGGGTGATCGTCGTTCCCCAGGAGGTCGCCGATCTGGTGGCCCGGGTGGCGGCCAAGGTCCTGGAGGGGGACAAGCGAGCGCGGCGTGGTCGATACCAGGAGCTGGGCCTGCCCTTTGATGACACGGTGACGTGAACCGAAGGGCTCAGCAAGGCCAGGCTCGGCTTCGGGTTCGGTCGCGCCCGTACGGGTCCGAACGGACGAGTCGTCCCTGCGGAGCCTGTAGGTATGAGAAGGCGGGATCCCGTACGGGTGGCGAGTGAGGACCCTCGTGGCCTGACCGTCCGCAGCGTGGTGCTGGGCTTTCTCTTCGCCCTGTTCATCGACTGGCTCATTCTGTTTGCCATCTTCCGCATCGGTTCCATCTACCTGGTCTACGGGCACATGCCCGTGGCCCTGCTTCTTCCCTTCGTCCTGCTGGTGGGCGTCGTGAACCCGGCGCTGGCTTGGCTCAGCCCGGCGCTTCGTCTGCGGAAGGCCGAGTTGGCGGTCATCTTCGCGATGGGTCTGGTGGCGGTGGTGGTGCCCGAGTTCCGTCTGACGGGTTTTTTCCTGGGCCTCGTCGCCTCGCCCTACTACTTCGCCACGACCGAGAACGGCTGGGTGGAGTTCCTGCAGCCTTACATGCGCACCTGGGCCGTCCCCCCCGACTCGGCCCGGGCCATGCGCTGGTTCTACGAAGGGCTGCCGGCCGGGGAGTCCATTCCCTGGTCTGCCTGGGTGACCCCGGTGCTCTGGTGGGGGAGTCTGTTCACGGTCCTGTTCTTCGTCTGTCTGGCCCTGGTGGTCATTCTGCGCAAGCAGTGGGAGGAGAAGGAGCGGCTGGTCTTCCCGCTGGCCGAGCTGCCGATGACCATGATGGAGGAGGGGGAGGGGAGGCTGCCCCGCTTCATGGCCAGCCGGGCCTTCTGGGTGGGCGCGGCGCTGCCTCTCTTGGTCATCGGCTGGAACATCGTGGGCTACTTCCACCCGGTGTGGCCTGAGATTCCGTTGGTGGGTCAGCACATCAAGTGGCTCAGCCTGGGCCGCGACTTCCCCGCCCTGCGCCTCAAGTTCAACGTAATCGTTCTGGGGTTTGCGTTCCTGGCCAACTTAGACGTGCTCTTCAGCATCTGGTTTTTCTACCTGCTGGCCGTTCTGGAGGTGGGCCTCCTGAACCGGGTGCGCCTGGACCTGGGGAGCTCGGAGCCCTGGAGCACGGGCTTCGCCACCATCGGCTGGCAGAGCTTCGGGGGCTTCACCTTTATCACCCTGTGGGGGCTGTGGGTGGCGCGTCGACACCTCGCCCGGGTGGTGCGCTCGGCCCTCCGTCCCGGGCCGGGGGCGCTGGACGATTCGGACGAACTGCTCAGCTACCGGACGGCCGTCTTCGGCCTGGCCCTGGCCCTGCTCTACGTGGTCTTCTGGCTCCGCCGGGTGGGCCTGGGGCTGCTGCCCACCGCGGTTTTTCTTTCGGCCCTGCTCGTTCTCTACGTGGGGGCGGCCAAGATCATCGCTCAGAGCGGGCTGGTCTACGTGCGTGGGGCGATGACCGCCCAGAACTTCACCATGCACTCGCTGGGGACGCTGCGGCTGGGACCGCAGAACCTGGTGAGCCTGGCCACCACCTTCACCTTCATCTTCGACGGCAACCCCTACTTCCTTCCCTCTCTCAGCCACGACGCCCGCATCGCCGGCCGCCTCCCCCGACTTCAGAAGCGCTGGTTCGCCGGCCTCCTGGTGGCCACCTTCCTGGTCGCCTTCGTCTTCTCGGTGGGCTACACGCTCCACCTGGGCTACACACACGGTGCCTACAACTCGGGGGCCTGGACCCTGACCGGCTCCCACTCCTTCATCTACAACGCCATCATCGCCAAGATCCGAAACCCCCAGCCTCCCGACCTTGGTCGGCTGACCTTCTTCGGCGTCGGGAACCTGATCGCGGCCCTGGTCACGCTGATGAGGTACCGCTTCGCCTGGTGGCCCATACATCCGCTGGGCTTTGCCGTGTGCATGGCGTTGCCGGTCAAGATGGGAGCCTTCGGCGTCTTTCTGGCCTGGTTCATCAAGCTGGTCGTGCTCAAGGTGGGTGGCATCACGCTGTACCGTCGGAGCATTCCGCTTTTCATCGGCCTCATCGTCGGCTATGTTGTGGGCATCGGTCTCAGCCTGGTGGTGGACAGCATCTGGTTTATGGGTCAGGGTCACCAGGTGCACTGGTGGTAGAGGGGAGGGCCATACGGGGAAGGAGGTGGGCGGTGTCAGGGCAGGCTCACGGCTCGACTCGGACCTCTGGCTTGTCGTCGGCGCGGGGTCGGGGGGTTGATCCCTCTCGGGTGTTGGCGGTAATCCTCGGAGGTGGTCAGGGGGATCGCCTCTACCCGCTCACCCGACAGCGGGCCAAACCGGCCGTCCCCCTGGCCGGCATGTACAGGCTCATCGACATCCCCATCAGCAACTGCCTCAACTCGGGCCTCACCCACATCTTCGTCCTCACCCAGTTCAACTCCTTCTCGCTCAACCGCCACGTCATGGAATCGTACCGCTTCGAGGACTACCGCCGGGGGTTCGTCCAGATCCTGGCCGCCCAGCAGACCCCCGAGAGCCAGCACTGGTTCCAGGGCACGGCCGACGCCGTCCGCCGGACCCTGCCCTACGTCAGCCAGGGACGGGAGGACCTGGTGCTGGTCCTCTCCGGCGACCAGCTCTACCGAATGGACTTCCGTGACCTCATCGACCATCACCAGAGCCGGTCGGCCGACGTCACCATCGCCGCCCTGCGGACCGGCCCGACGGAAGCGCCCCGCTTCGGCATCCTGCAGACCGACGCCCAAGGGCGTATCTCGACCTTTGTTGAGAAGCCGGACGACCCCCAGGTGCTGGCCGACCTTCAGGTCCCCGGGGACCCCGAACGACCGTACCTGGCCTCGATGGGCATCTATCTCTTCCGCCGGGAGGTGCTGGTGGAGCTTCTGAGGGGCGAGCACGCGGACTTCGGCAAGGAGATCATCCCCGGGAGCATCGACCGCTACCGGGTCCACGCCTACCCGTTCACCGGCTACTGGCAGGACATCGGCACCATCAGGAGCTTCTACGAAGCCAACCTGGCCCTCATCGGACCGGACCCCGCACTGGAGCTGAACCTGGAGGAGACGCCCTGGTACACCCGGGCCCGCCGACTTCCACCCAGCAAGTGCTTCGACTGCCAACTGGACCGTGTGCTCCTGGCTTCCGGGTGTGTGCTGGAACGGGTGACGGTCCGTAACTCGGTCGTGGGGCTGCGCAGCAAGGTGGGAGCCGGCACCGTCATAGAGGACTCGCTCCTGCTGGGGGCCGACCGCTTCGAGGTGGAGGAAGACGGGCGTAGCGATGAGGAGCTGCCTCTGGGCATCGGCCGGGACTGCGTCATCAGACGGGCCATCATCGACGTGAACGCGCGGATCGGCGACGGGGTGCGCATCGAAGGCCACGAGGACGTGGAAGAGGCCGAGCTCCGCTACGGTATCGTCCGTGAGGGCATCGTCGTGGTCCCCCGTGATACGGAGATCCCAGCGGGGACGGTGGTGTGAGAGGGAGGACGGCCCCCAGGGGGGGCGAGGGCCGGGGACGAGGCGATGAGCCCGACAGGAAGCCTGGCGCGGTCTTCGACAAGCTCAGGCCCCGAGCCTGCTCGTCCCGAGCGTAGTGGAAGGGTCGAGGGCCGGGTGGTGCTTGAGTCGCGGTGGGCGGCCCTGGCCCTGGCCACGGTGCTGGCCGTGGCCGTCGTCGGTCTGCTGGCGTCCCGGGGTCTGTTCGACTTCCTGGAGTGTCGGCTCTACGACTGGCGTTTCGTCCGTGGTGGGGTCCGCTCGGGGTCCAGCGACCTCCTCATCGTCGCCATCGACGAGAAAAGCGAGCAGCGCTTCGGCTCACCCGACTGGTACCAGCGGCCCGGTCTTCACGCCCGTCTCATCGACACCCTCACGGAGGCCGGGGCCTGCGCCGTCGCCTTCGACGTCCTCTACCACCCCCCCAGGACCGAGGACCTGGCGGAGCAGGAGGCGGAACTGCGGGCGGCCCTGGAGCGGGCGGGGATGGTGGCCTGGGCCATGGAGTTCGACACCGAAACCTGGACGGCCAAAGCCCCCAGGAGGCGCCCGTCGTCCGCCGAGGCCGTGGTGGCGGAGCTGGAGGCGCTCCTTGGCCCCGCCGGCGACCTGCCCCCCGACGAAGCCCCGACCGTCGCCTTCTGATGAGGAGGCCCGGCGATGTGCAGGTGGCTCTTCCGAGCAGCGGTCATCCTTTGGTTGCTTTTGCTTCTCTTCGTGGCTGCCTTCTTC
>CAZIBA010000282.1:0-1865 GCA_964536795.1 uncultured Planctomycetota bacterium
GCCGGCGGGGGGCTGGGCTTCGGGCCGGGGCTGCCGGGCCCTGGGGCCTGCGCCCTGGCCCTGCTCCTCGGTCTGGGGGTGAGTTGGGGGGGGCTGCAGGCGACCTGGGTCCTGGGCGTCGCCTTGGTGGTGGCGACGGGGGTGGGTTTCGCGCTCTGCCGCTGGGCGGAAGAAGAGGCGGGCGGACGGGACCCGGGCTGGTTCGTGCTGGACGAGGTGGCCGGGATGTGGCTGGCCATGTGGGCCCTGCCCGGTGGCTGGCTTGGGGCGGGGGTCGCCTTCGGGCTCTTTCGCTTCCTGGACATCGTCAAGCCACCCCCCATCAGACAGGCCGAGAAGGTCCTCGGGCCTGGGGGCATAATGCTGGATGACATCGTGGCCGGTGTGCTGGCCAACCTGATGGTGCGGGCCGGTTGGCTGCTCCTTGGATAGAGGCGCGGGGAGGGGTTCAGGAGCTGCTTCTTCTGACACCTCGAGGGGATGACCGTGGGGGAGGTGAGGCTGTACTACGGCCCGGCCGGCTGCGGAAAGACACGGTTGGCCGTCCGGCGTCTTGCTCAGGGCCTGGGTGGTATCCAGGCTGCGGACCTTCTCTTCGACTTCCGTCCCCGTCACCTCTTCCTCGCGGCCGACGCCGATCAGGCGCAGGCGGTTCGCCAGGCGCTCCTCACCGACCCGGGCGTGCGCGGGCTGGTGGGTCCGTCGGTCGTCACCTTCGGCGGTCTCTACGACCTCATATTCCGCCTGGCCGGCCAGACCCCCCCGGACGCGCTTTCCGACGTGGCCCGACTGGCCCTCCTTCGGCGAACCCTGTCGGAGCTGGCCGGGGAGGGTGCGCTGAAGCTGACGGACGAGCTCCGCTCGCGGCCCGGCTTCCTGCGAGCGCTCGACGGCTTCCTTCAGGAGCTCAAGCAGGGCGAGATAGAACCGGAGAAGTTCTCCCGGGCGCTCGACGACTTCGGCCGCGACGACCGCGGCCACGACCTGGAGGTCATCTACCAGCGCTATCAGCAGGCCCTCACCGGTAACGGCCTCTACGACGCTGCCGGCCTCTCCTGGCAGGCCCGCGCCCTGCTCCCGGAGGCAGCCGATGGGTTCGCCAGCCTCTCGCTGCTGGTGGTGGACGGTTTCGTCACCTTCACGCCCACCCAGGAGACCATCCTGAAACAGCTCGCCGACTGGGCTTCGTCAACGGTCTTCACCCTCACCTACGAAGACGACGAGCAGCGCCGCGAGCTCTACCACCACGCAAGGAAAACCTACGAGCTGCTCACCGGCGACGTCGGCGCCCATCCTGAGCCGCTCCCTCTGCCCCAGGGCCGACCGGCCACACTGGCGCACCTGGAGCGACACCTCTTCCGCTCCTGCGAGTCGTACGACCCGGGCGCTACACCAACCATCCCGCCAGACGCTGACCAGTTGCAGATCATCTCCGCCCCCGGTGACTGGCGGGAGGCCCTGGAGATAGCCAGGGAGATCAAGGCCCTGGTGACCCGGGGACGGTACCGCCCCGGGGACGTCGTCGTCCTGTGCCGGTCCCGGCGGCACCACGGCCCCCTGTTGGAGCGCGCCTGCGCTCAGCTTGGCGTGCCCCTCCAGGTGGGGAGTTACCGGGGCCTGCTTCAGGCGTCGGTGGTGCGCACCCTCCTGAGGGCACTTCAGCTGCCTCTTGACGAGTGGCCTCGCCAGGATGTTTCCGAGGTCCTTGTTTCTCCCTATCTGAAGCTCAGCGACGGGCTTCCGGCCGGCGACGTCGAAGCCCTGGCTGCTCGGGCTTTCGTCGTCCGGGGACAGCAGCAGTGGTCCACCAACCTGACCAGGCTGCGGGAGCAGCTCTCTGAAGAAGCGGAGGACTTCGACGACGT
>CAZIBA010000282.1:1875-4358 GCA_964536795.1 uncultured Planctomycetota bacterium
CCCCCCGACCAGGTGCGCGACCGCCGACGCACGCTGCAGGTGAGGGCCCAGGAGTGCGTCCGTGTGGAGGCCCTGTTTGCCCGGTTGTCCCAGGCGCTGGGATGCGTGCCTGCCCGCGCTCCTCTGGCCCAGTTCGTCGCCTTCACGCAGGAGCTCATCGAGACGCTGGACTTGCGCGAGAGGGTGGCCGAGGTGGGAGCACTTCGGGCCCGAAGGGACCTGGCCGGGCTGGCCGCCCTGGAGGAGGTTTTGGGGGAGCTGGCTTCCCAGCCCGGGGCCGACGAGCTGGCGATGAGCCTGAGTGAGTTCGTGGGTGAGCTGGAGCAGGCCCTCTCCGAGCCTTCGCTGCCTGAGCCTCATGCCTCCAGCCAGGCCGTCAGGCTGCTGGAGGTCTACGAGGCCAGGGGGGTCCACGCACCAGTGGTCTTCATCGTCGGGTTGCTGGAAGGCACCTTCCCCGCGGCCCCCATCACCCGGACGTTCTACGACGAGCGCGAGCGGCGAAGGCTCAGCCAACTGGAGCTCACCCTGGAGCAGGAGCAGGACACCCAGTGCCGGGAGATGCTCTACTTCTACCAGGCCGTGACCCGGGCTACCGAACGCCTCTACCTCACCTACCCGGCCACCGATAGCCGGGGCAAGGCCCAGCTTCGCTCCCACTTCATCGACGACGTTGAGGAGCTGCTGAAGGACCCGGCCCGCCGGCCGGCGGGTCGCCGCTCGGTGAGGCTTTCCGATTGGCCCCCTGAGCCGGACCAGGTCGGCGGGACGGAAGAACTCCTGGAGCGCTGGGTGGTGGACGTGGCCGAGAACCCCGGAGCGCTCTCGGCCGAAGCCCGGTCGGCCGCGGTACTGCTCAGGGGCGGGAACCGCCCACGACTGGAGACGGTGTGCGACGGTGCTCTGCAACTCCGTCAGCGAGAGGGCATCGACGGGCTTGACGCTCACGACGGGGTACTGCTGGCCGACGAGGCCAAGGCGCTGCTGGCCGACAGGTTCGGGCCGGACTACGTCTACAGCGCCAGCCAGTTCGACCACTACGCCCGTTGTCCCTTTGCCTTCTTCCTCAAGTACGTCCTTGGCCTGGAAGCACCCCAGGCTCCTCCCGGACGCCTGGAACCGGTGGACCTGGGCTCGCTCTGCCACACGGCGCTGGCCCGACTCCATCGCCGATGCCTAAGTGCCGGTCGGACCGTTTGGGACGACCTCACGCTGACCGAGGACATGCTGAAGGAAGACTTGCCGCGCCTCTTCAGCGAGGGGCTCCGACGGGAGCTGGGCCTGACCAAGGCCCTGGCCGAGGTCTACCGGGGGGAGGTGCGGGAGCTGCTCCTGCGCACCCTACGCGAGCACCCGGAGGAGGAGGGGTTCCGGGGGCTTCTGCCCGGCCACTTCGAGCTGGCCTTCGGGCCTTCCCGCGAGGCGGAGGTCGACCGGGCCTCCCGCCAGGAGCCCTTGGCCCTTGACGTCGAGGGTGAGGGGGTGCTGGTGCGCGGCCGAATCGACCGCGTGGACGTGGGCGCGGAGCGGCCTCTGCGCTACGGCGTCCTGGACTACAAGCTGAGCAGCGCGGCCAGCGTGGCGGACATCTGCTCGGGCAGGAACACCCAACTGAGCCTCTACCTGGCCGCCTGCCAGCAGCTCTTCTTCCCCGAAGCGACCTGCGAAGTGGCCGGCTTCCTCAGTCTCTCTTACGCCAGGTTCAGTCAGCCCATCCGCGCGACGCCAACGAGCCGGTCGCTGACCCCCGAGGATGCAGGCAGCTACCTGCGCCGGTACCTGGCCGCCTACGTGCGGGCCATGCGGTCGGGGCTCTTCCCACCGGCGCCTGCCGACGAGCGGGTGTGCTCGACGTGTGACTTCGCAGGCGCCTGTCGGCCCGAGGGGGCCCGGATCGAGCGCAAGTTGGGCCCGGGGGGACGGGAGGAGCTGCTGGGCCTGGTCTTTGAGGATGGCGAGGAGGCGTCGTGAAGCTGACGCCCGGACAGCGACGCGCGGTGGAGACGCTCGACCGCAACCTGGTCCTGCGGGCCGGTGCGGGGACGGGCAAGACCCGTGTCCTGGTGGAGCACTACCTCGGCCTGCTGGACTGCCGACCCGTCACCCCGACCGACGTCGTGGCCATCACCTACACGGAGAAGGCGGCCAACGAACTCAAGGTGCGCCTGCGTTCGGAGATGCTGGCCCGGGAGCGGACGGCCGACACCCCGGAGGAGCGCGGGCGTTGGCGAAGCTGTCGGCTGGAGGTGGAGCGGGCCCGCATCGGCACCTTCCACGCCTTCTGCTCGCGCATCCTGCGGGAGCAGGCCCTCAGGGCCGGGCTGGACCCCAACTTCGAGGTCCTGGACGAGGCCCGGGCGTTCATCCTCCAACGACGGGCCGTGGATGAGACCATCGGCGACTGGGTGGAGAGGGACGAACGGGCGCTCGTTCCTCTCCTTCGGGCCTTCGAGTTCCACCGGTTGGAGGAGCTTCTGGGGGAG
>CAZIBA010000283.1:0-4332 GCA_964536795.1 uncultured Planctomycetota bacterium
TGCTCCGCACACACCTTGAGCAAGCTCAAGGTGTGCCACCCACAACACCCCAGAACTGGGGATGACCAAGCCATCCTGCTCCTTGATTCCCACACCAGCAAGCGGATATAGTGCTCTCGTGGTGCGCTGCTCCCCAGGTGGAGGTGCGTCGGATGGACAATCAGGGATTGGCGCAGCTTTTCACCGACGTCGCCGACTTCCTGGACATCAAGGGTGAAAACCGCTTCCGCATCCTCTCCTACCGTCGAGCGGCAGAGACCATTGCCACGCTCCCGGAGCAACTCACCGACGTCGTGGCCCAGGGACGTGACCCCAGCGAATTCCCCGGCATCGGAGAGGCCATCAGCAAGAAGATCCTCGAAGCCCTCGAAAGCGGCAAGATCGCTTTCCTGGAGAGGCTCAAGGAGGAGCTGCCCCTCACACTGCTAAGCCTGCTGCGGATTCGGGGTGTGGGTCCGAAGGCGGTCAAGGCGGTCTACGAGCAGTTGGGCGTCACTACGCTGGACGAACTTCAGGCCGCGGCCGAAGCCGACAGGCTGAGTTCCCTGCCCGGCTTCGGCCAACGGTCACAGGAGAAGATTCTGGAGGCCATCGCCGACCTCAAGGGCCACGCCGGTCGCTTCAGGCTGGATGAGGCCCTGGCCGCGGCCGAAGAACTCACGACCTACCTGGGTCAGGTGGAAGGCATCAAGGAGATGGTCCCGGCCGGGAGCCTTCGCCGGCGGAGGGAGACCGTCGGGGACCTGGACATCCTCATCACCTGCAGCAGACCCAAGGACGTGATGGCCCACTTCGTGGCCTACCGGGGCGTCCGCGAGGTGGTGGGGCACGGGGAGACCAAAAGCTCGGTGATCCTGTCCTCGGGGATGCAGGTGGACGTCCGCGTGGTCCCCAAGGAGTCCTTCGGCTCGGCCCTCTGCTACTTCACCGGCTCCAAGGACCACAACGTGGCCCTGCGGGAGATTGCCAAGAAAGAGGGCCTGAAGCTGAGCGAGTACGGCCTCTTCCGAGACAACACGACCATCGCTGGCCGTACCGAGGCCGAGGTGCATCAAGCTCTGGGACTTGAGTTCGTACCCCCTGAGTTGCGCGAGAACCGCGGGGAAGTGGAAGCCGCCCGCACCGGCGCCCTTCCCGGACTCGTCGAACTTGGGGACCTCCGAAGCGACCTGCACGTCCACACCGACTGGAGCGACGGCTCGGCCAGCATCGAAGAGATGGCCCGAGCGGCCAAGGCCCTGGGCTACAGGCTCCTGGCCGTCACCGACCACAGCAAGGCCGTCCGCATCGCCGGCGGGATGGATGAGGAGCGCGTGCGCGCGCAGGTGGTCGAGATCAAGGCCCTACGCCGGCGCCTCAAGGGCATCACCATCCTGACCGGTGTGGAGGTGGACATCCTGGCCGACGGCTCGCTGGACCTGGACCCGGAGGTCCTGTCGGAACTCGACCTGGCCATCGCCGCCGTCCACAGCCGATTCACTATGAGCCGGGAAGAGATGACCGAGCGAGTGGTCCGGGCCATCTCCTCCGGCCTCGTTCACATCCTCGCCCACCCCACCGGTCGGCTCATCAACAGCCGACCGCCCTACGACATCGATCTCGACGCCGTCTTCGCTGCCGCGCGCGAACACAACGTGGCGATGGAGCTCAACGCCCATCCGATGCGTCTGGACCTGGCCGACATCTACCTCAAGCGGGCCAAGGAGTTAGGCGTGAAGATCGCCCTGGGAACCGACGCCCACAGCCCGGCGGACCTCGAGCTGATGCGCTTCGGCGTCTTCACCGCCCGTCGGGGTTGGCTGGAGAAGAAGGACGTTCTGAACACACTCACACCCACGGCCCTCAGACGCTGGCTGGGCAAGGCGGCGCGAAAAACGTGAACAGACAACGGCCAAGGACAACACGCGGAGGTGCGGAATGAAGCTCCTGGTCATCTCTGATTTCCACGGCGCCGTCGACCGCCTGGAGCCCATCAAGGAGCGGACCCGCCAGTTGGGGGTGGAGGCGGTGCTCTTCGCAGGCGACGTCGTCCGCGGTTACGCCCGGGGAGACGAATGGCTGGCCGCCCGACGAGAGGCACGGCCCGCTAAGCGCGACCTCCCCGCCATCGAGGAGGAAGCTTCAGAAGACCTGGACCTCTACGGGACCTTCTACAGCTCGATGGACGAGCTCTGGGTGCCTACCTACGTCGTACCGGGCAACATGGACGCCCCCTTCGCTCGCTACGCCAAGGTGGCCGAGGAGACCAGCCAAGGCCGCGCCCGCATCCGCTTCGCCCACCAGCGGTTGCGTCCGCTGGGAGGGGAGTTCCTGCTCTTCGGTTTCGGCGGCGAGCTCACGGAGACCGAACGAGACGACTTCTTCGTGCTCCTCCTGCCCGAGTGCGAGGCCCGCTACGCCGCCCTGCCCGCACTCGAAGCCGACCGTCCCCTCGTGCTCCTCACCCACACCCCACCGGTGGGAGCCAAGGTGGACCTCGACTCCGGCGACCACAAAGGCTCCGTAGTGGTGAACCGGCTCATCGACCTGGTCGCGCCGGCGTACCTCTTCTGCGGACACGCCCACAAGGCCCAGGCCACCGAGGAGCTGGCCGGCACCGTCATCGTCAACCCCGGCGCCCTCAAGGACGGCCACTACGCCTTCGTGGACACTGAGCTCAGGAAGGTAGAGCTGGAGACACTCTGAGACCTTCAGTCGGCGGGGTCTCCGAGGACCTGGCGGACGATGACGCGCTTGCCCTCCACGGCCGTCACCTCGACCGTGGCTCCCCGGGGAATGAAGGTCGCTTCAGTGACAACGTCCGTGCGGCGGTCGCCGAACATGGCCGCCCCGGCCGGGCGGAGTGTCGTGAGGGCCTCACCGCGCTGGCCGACGAGGTCGGTGAGACTGGGTGCGCCGCTCCCCGCCACCTTCCCGGGCTCCGGGGCCTCCTCCAGGATCAGGCCCTTGGCCGCCCCGCTTCGCACGACCCACCTCAGGACGATGACCACCACCACGACCACGGCGATAGCGACCAACAGCAGACCCAACACGCCCCCCACGATCTCATCCAGCCCTGTCACCGCCACCTCCTGCTACGGTTCACCCTTCCCTTCTGTCTCCCGCAGTCATCTGCAACGATAGGATGACGCCTCACCCCTCCTCCTGTCAAGTGCGCCTTTCCCAATCTATGCGCCTGTGCCTCCTTGACCGCGCGCTGGCTGGTGCTATGCTGGAGGGGAACCACGTGACCGACACAAAGACGGGGGCGGCCGGTGCGAGTCTCCTCAGCCACCTACGAACGGGCCTTCGAGCAGTACCTGCGCGACCACCAGCTCCCCTATCTGGCCATCAACCAGCGACGACGACCGTTGGCCGGCGGTCGGCCGCTGAAGAACTTCGACTTCCTCGTCCGCTCCCGCTCCGGCCAGCACTACCTGGTGGAGGTGAAGGGTCGTCAGTTCCCCTACGTCAACCGCGGCCGGAAGGTCTTCTGGGAGAACTGGATACACGAACAGGACCTGGAAGGCCTGCGCCTCTGGCGGGGTTACTTCGGTTTCGGCTTCACCGGCTTGGTCTGCTACGTCTACCTGGTCAGGGAAGAGCGCTACCTGGAGAGCTTCCCCTCGCGGGCCTGCTGGCAGGGCCGGACCTTCGGCCTGGTGGCCCTCACCCTGGAGACCTTCCTGGAGTGGGGTGAGCAGCGCTCGGAGCGCTGGCAGGCGTTGCACATCCCCCCCGTCGAGTTCCGCCAGCTCATCTGCCCCGTGGAGGCCTTCTTCCTGGCGCCAGGTTGAGGGGCAGCGGCACTACCGAGGAGGCAGCCGCTGGATGCGCGTCCCCATTGGGGGGACGAAGACGAACAGGTCGGCCTCGAACTCCGGGTCCACCTCGTAGCCCCAGTAGCGATGGTCCCGCTTGATGGACACGAGCCGACCGCCCTCCTGCCGAGCACCCTCGAACTCCACCCGGCTGACCAGCAGGTCCTTGGCGTTGACCCAGGTGGACCGGCGGAGCCACGGGACCGTGCTGTTGGGCGCCCCCTGGCTGACCTGGACGCAGATCTGCTTGCCCTGCGTGGTCCGTACCTCGGTCACCTCCATGTTGGGACCGGGCACGGGCATCTCCAAGACCAGGGCCAGCGGCCCGAACTGCACCACCCGCTCGGCAAGGTCCTCCTGCGTCTGTTGCGCCAGGGGCTGGTGGGTGACCACCCCCTGGTCAACTTGGTAGGTCCAGCTCTCCGCACCGTTGCTCACCCGGACCTCGTCGCTGACGCCACCCAGGGCCTCGTAGACGATCTCTTCGTCCAGGCGCACCGACATCCCCTGCACCCAGGCCGTGCCCTTCCGC
>CAZIBA010000284.1:0-4331 GCA_964536795.1 uncultured Planctomycetota bacterium
CAGCCGTGCTTCTCCCGCAGGTTCTGGGGCATCGACCCTGCGTCCGCCTTCAGGAACTCCCGGGTCTTGAAGTAGTGCTCCAGGCTCTCCCGGGCCAAGGTGAGGCACAGCTCCCGCTCCTCTGCCGACAGGAACTCCGGGCCGGTGAGCTCCTTCTTGACCTCCTCTTCAGGGGGTGCAGCGGCCTCGGCTATCCCGTCCAGGACCCTGGTATCCGCGGCGCCGGGGGCCTGGGGCGCCTGGGGCGCCTGGGCCGTTTCGGCCCCCTTGGCCTCGCCGCCTGACTTCTCACGTGGGTTGCGGGCGAAGGCGATGGTGCAGTAGCAGACGCAGTGGGACCAGTCGCCCGTCAGGTCGCCACTGGTGGTGTAGGCGACTTCCGTCGCGGTCACGTCGCCCAGGGGTGCCAGCACGCTCAGCAGCAGGGCGATGCCGTTTCGTCCGCAGATGGTGGCCCCGGTCCGACTGACGTAACCGGTGAAGCCATCGGCGTCGAGCTTGAGGATGTGCTCCACGGCCCCGTGGTCGAGCTTGTGCAGGTTCGCCTTGATGTTGTCTCGGAAGGGGAGGTACCTGAAGTTGGCGCCGTAGTGGGTGAAGTCGGAGCTGACGACGATGAGGGTGTCGTCATCGAGGAGGGGCCGCAGCGCCTCGGCGGCCACGGCCCGGTCGGCGTCGGCCAGGTCACCCACCAGGACGGGGACTATCTGGAAGTCGGAGAGCGTGCGCTGGAGGAAGGGCAGCTCGGCTTCGATGCTGTGCTCCTGCTGGTGGGCGCGGGTGAAATCCCTGAAGACGGGTGACTTCAGCAGCGTGTCACAGGCCTCGCGGTCCAGGGGTATCTCGCCCAGAGGCGTCCGGTAGTGAGTATAGTTGGGCACGGAGCACCCTCGGACGCGGGCGAAGTGAGAAACGCCGAGAATGATGACGCGCGTGTAGCTCTTGCCCGAGAGCAGCTTGAAGCCGGCCGCTGCCGGTGGTCCTGAGTAGGCGTAGCCGGCGTGGGGTTCGATGAGGGCGACCAGGCGGCCGCTCACCTCCCTGGCGGGGGCCTGGCGGAGGAGTCCGTCCACCTGTGCGGCCAGTGCCGAGGAGCTGCGCTCGTACCACTGCCCGGCCCGGGCGGGTGGACGGACCCGCTTGGCCTCCTGTCCAAAGGCGCTCAGCGACACGGTCACCAGCAGGGGCAGAAGCAGCCCAGCACACAGGAAGCAGAGCTCGCGCATCACTCGTTCCTCCTCCAACGCAGCCAAGGCGAACCAGGGGACGGGAGTCCTTCTTCCCTCGCGGTCCGCTCTGCCCGATTATAGTGGTCCCGCGTCAAAAGAGCAAAGGACCCGGACAGCCTCAAACCGGGGGTGGCACGCACACCCCGCCACATCGGCAGGACAAGGGGCTGAAGCCCCTTGCCTTTCACGGCCGAGCCCCTCGACAAGCTCGGGACAGGCAAGTCCGGCCGTGGCACCGCCCGCAAGGCCGCCCATGGCACTCCTCGCGCGCCGTGGCACACCGGTGCCTCACCTTCTTGGTGGGCTGCCGTAGAGGATTTGGTTCTTGGGGGTGGCTTCCAGGGGGTAGCCCACCAGGAGCAGCGTGTGGTAGCCCGCTTCCTCAGCGGCCAGGTTGCGGTCCAGGTTGATGAAGGCCATGGCCCGGGCCCCCCGGGTCCTCCGGTCGAGGTCGTCGGAGTTGGTCCAGTCGGCTGCGGAAGCCAGGGCGTCGTACTCGCCACGGTCCAGGAGTTCGCCGAAGCGGGCGCTGCGGGGAAAGGGACGCGAACTGTTCTGAATCTGTCCCAGGTCGCAGGGGCAGACGACGTAGGTCGCCCCGTTGCTGAGGCACAACTCCTGGGCGTCGTCGGAGGCCGACCCACAGGCGTGGAGCGCGAAGCCCAGGTCGAAGCGCTCGGTGAAGTCGGTCACCCGGCCCGCGAAGAAGTGGACGTTGGCGAGCCCGGCCGCTTCAGCGCGCTGACGGGCCAGCCCCAGGCCGTACTCGTTCAGGTCCACCAGCCAGACGGTGACCTGCGGGTTGAGACAGGCCAGGGCCAGGCTCAGGTGACCGCTCCCAGCGCCGAAGTCCACGGCGACGGTGCCGGCTGCGATGTCACTGGTCAGGGCCAGCAGGTTGGCCACCTGGTCGCGCTTCTGTTGGAGTCGGCGGCCCTGGAGGAGAGTTCGGCTGTCCGCGGTCGGGGGCAGGCTCTCCCAGTCGACGTCGCGGACGGCGGTGTAGGGCTCAGGTCTGGGGTCCAGCCCGGCCTTCTCCAACCGACGAAACAGCTCAGCCACTCGTTTCCAGGAGACCATTGCCGTAGCTCACGTTCTGGGGGCTGCTTCTCCTGCCCCCTTCCGCCGGAGGTGTGGGCAGACTCCGAGCCGGCTCACTGCCGGCCAAGGGTATCAGAGGAACCCCAAGTCGGGCAAGGCCCGCCTCACGTTGGCCGTATCGGGAGTCAGCGGGCAGGGGAGCGCGGCCGAGTTGGCGGCCATAGGCCCTGGGGGGCCAGGGAGATGGTGGCCGGGATCTCCGTACCGTCGGAGGTCGCCGCCACGACGAGTTCGAGGGCGTAGGCTGGCTCCTGCTCGCCGGTGACCTGTAAGTGAACGCGGGCCACCCGGGTCTGTCCCTTGGGGAGGTAGCGGCCGGTGTCGAAGGCGGCAACGATGATTCGGTTTCGTGGCAGGCTCCCTGAGTCAAAGTAGGGGGTATCCCGGAAGGCCGGGTGCTCTCCTCTTCCCACACCGACGACGGCGACGTTGCTGGTCCGGGCAGTGAACTCGAACTGGTAGGCGGCCAGGGGGACGTCCTTGGAATCCACGTAGACGTCCACGGCCTCGAAACGCCAGGAGACCGACTCCTGGTCTCCCAGGAGCACGTGGGCGCCCACCCACGCAACCACACAGCACAGACCCACCACGATGACCGTCCGCCGGCTCATCACAGTGTCCCCCCGTCCAGGCGGACCGCCGACATGACGATGCCGGTCACGTCCTGTTGGTCCACGGTCCCGTCCTGGTCGACGTCCCACTCCTCGGGGAGAGCCTGGGAGGTCGCCAGGTAGCGGGCCAGGAGGAAGGCGTCGAGGACGTCCACCCGCCCACTGCCGTCCAGGTCCATCGTAGGCGCAGAATCAGCCACCGACGGTCCCGGCGGGAGCCGACGATGCGGCCACACCGAAAAGACGAGCAGCACCACCGCCGCAACGGCGGCGCCCGCGGCCAGCCAGCGACGGAGCCGCCACTGGCGTCGCCTGGGCGAAAGCCTCTGGCGCGCCATGGCCACGACCGCCTCGTCCACCTCGGGCGGGACCCGTACGGGGGCTCCGTAGAGAGCGGCCAGGTCCTCGCGGAGCCTACCCGGCGCCTCCAGCTCCTCGGCGCCCAAGTCCTGTTTTTCCGAATCGGTCATCAACAGTCCTCCAAGGGATTAAGCTCACAAGAGGGCCAAAAGGTTCATCGCCCCTGGCCTTCTTTCCTCGCCAAGTCGTCGGCGGCCCCCTCTCGGTCGGCCGTCAGCCGACACCCTCTACCGCTCGAAGTACTCCCTTGTCCCCTTGTCCTCGCGGAGCTTCTGCAGGGCCTTGTGCAGCCTGGACTTCACCGTGCCCAGCGGAACACTTAGGGCCCGGGCGATCTCGCCCAGCTTCATCTCGTCCACAAAGCGCATCAGGAGCACCTCCCGCTGCAGCTCGGGCAGCACCTCCACCACCGCGGCCAGCTCCTGGCGGGAAGCCTCGGCGTCCCCTACCTCCGGAGCGGGCCTGTCGGGCAGTTCGGCCTGGGAGAGGAAGCGGGCCCGGCTGCGTTTCCGGGCCAGGCCAAGGTGCTTCACCACGGGGTAGAGGAAGGTGGTCATCCGGGCGGTCAGTCGGAAGCCCGGGAACTTGGAAAGCAGGTAGGTGAAGGTGTCCTGAAGCACGTCCAGGGCGTCGTCCTGGCTGCCCGTGAAACGGTAGGCCAGACGGACCACCCAGTCGCGGTATCGGCCGTAGAGGACCTCGAATGCTTCCGGGTCACCCCGGTCCGCAGCTTCGATGAGGGCCTTGTCGCTACGGGGGTCACGGTCGCTCACCGCTGGCGCCTCCGCCGGGCCGCTGCTGTCACCTGCACCCAAAGCACACGTGCTACAGCCTGGAGTCTACTCGACGAGGTGGGCACTTCAAGGGCCAACGGCGACGTGAGCTGACCATACGCCGGGGAGCCGCTGGGCCGCGCAGGTCACAGCCCGAAGGGAAAAGGGGCGAGAGCAACGCCTCCCAGGTGCCTCGTGACCCCCTATTTCACCGCCATTCTATTATGTCCCGGTTTTTTCAAGCCTGAGCGGACGTT
>CAZIBA010000285.1:0-4326 GCA_964536795.1 uncultured Planctomycetota bacterium
ATGCACAGGAGGATGTCGGCCCTGTCACTGAGCTGCTGCAGGAGCCTCATCTTCACGTTCGGCTCGAACCCGGGCAGGACCCGGGTGGCGTGGTAGTCGAAGAGCAGTTTGCCCCCGAACTCGAGGTACAGCTTGTTGTGGAACCTCTCCACCCTTTCGAGAATAGCAGCGGTCTGTTCGCTGAGATAGCGCTCGTTGCTGAAGCCGACCGCTCGGCCCGCCGCACTCACCGTGCGCGGACCTGCGTCGCTTCGACCGGCGGATTGGCTCACGGTCGTGCGGTCCTCCAGGACTGACGTGGACGGAATCGAGCACAAAAGTACCGATGACGACAAAGCAGGTCAAGGGTGAACCGGGCTGAGTCATCCCTCGCTTCGATAAGTCCTTCGAATACTGGCAGTTGTAGCGACAGGCCCGGCCTCGGAGCACGCAAGGCGTCCAAAGCTGCCGGGGCGGAAGCTGGGACCTTCGGTGGGGTGCACGTCACTTCGTTGGGGGAAACCCGGCCTGCCGGCCGACGGGCGATGCAGTGGATGGCACACCTTCCTCCCGTACGGGCCGTGGCAGATCTGCCCGGCAGCGACTGCAGCGACAGGCAAGGGGCTTGAGCCCCTTGTCCCTCCAGCGACGGATGCCACGGACTGTCCCGAAGGGGCTGTCCGTGCTGCAATGCTACACGGCCGGACCGTTCGGCAAGCTCAGGGCAGGCAAGTCCGGCCGTGGCGCGCGTTGTTTGTCCTGAGGGTGTGCCCGAGTCGGTCTTGCCCCGCCCGGCGTTCCCTACGAGGGGGGATGCGACACCTTCCTCCCACACGGCCCCTACGGGCCGTGGCACACCTCGCAGGTCCTACGACTCGTGCAGGCCGAGCGCACCCGGGCTTCATGTGACCCACGGTGGCCGGCCCTACGGCATCTCGGGGGTTGGCGGACGGGCGTCCAGGCGACGAATCCGGAAGTCCCGGTACCAGACGACCGGGTCCAGGCTGGCGCTGTGATAGTAGGCGCCCAGGCCCACCTGCCCCGGTACGTCAGGGTGATCGTCTTCCTCTATCGGGCGGTTGATGAAAACCGGCTCGCCATTGTTGAACACGGTAACCTGGGAGTCCCACACCTGGATGTGTAAGTTGTTCCTGTCCATTAGCGGGCCCTGCATCTCCTTCTGTCGAGAAGTGTACTTGACGCCCAGGCTCACCAGGTTGCGTGGCTTGTACAACCGTAGCCCCGTCCAGAACGGTCTATCGACGTCCTTGTACCCCAAGACCACGCCCGCCTGCACCGAGTGCGTGCCCGGCTGAAACTCGATGACGCCACGAATCTCGTAGTTCCCGTGGATGCGGCTGTTGCAGAGCAGCATGGTGCCCTTGCCCTTCTCCACGGTCGCCCGCAAGGCGCCGTCAGGTTCCACCGCCCAATAGCCGCGAAGCGTCTGCCAACCGGCCAGGTCCTCTCCAGGCAGCAGGTCAACCCACTGATTGCCGGACAGCGCCTGCTCGATGCCCAGCGGCACCACGTAGCCCCGAAGATAGGTCACGGTCCGGGGGTCCTTCGCCTCGGTCACCAGGCCCTCGAAGAGAGGCAGCGCCTCCGCCCGTTTGCCCGTGCGGTAGGACTGCTCGGCCTCCTTGATGGCTTCGGCCAGCGGTCCGGTGTAGGCGTGGGTCTGCTCTCTGGCCTCCTTCAGAGTAGCGTCAAGCTGCCTGAAGGCCTCGGCCTGGGCCTCGTCACCCAGTTGGTCGAACCAGGCGCGGGCGTCCTCGTACCTGCCACAGCGCCAGGCCGCAGCTGCGCGCAGCGACTTCCACCAAGGGACCTCCTCGGCCCGGGAGCCCTCGGCGATGTGACCGTCACACAGGGCGCACAGATCGTCGTACACCCGGGGCATCTGCCAGAGGTCGTCTCTTCCCTCGTCGATGGCGATGTCCTGCACGACCTTCAACAAGAACTTCGGGACGGCCGTGTCAAAACGTCCCGTAGCCAGACAGGCGCGGCCGACCTCGTACATCTGTCCGTGACTGCCCCCCCAGCGGGGCCGAAGCGCCCACACCAGCTTGGAGTACGGCGGCATGTAATCGAGATGAGCGGCCACGGCGCGGTCGAACCACATCCGCTCCGTCTCCCCAGGTTCGCCTCCTCCCGCCATAACCACAGATATCAGATGGGTAGCCGCCTCCGGGAACTCAGGGTGCAACTCGTATGCTTTGCTCAGGTGCTCGTGCGCCTGCTCCATATGCTCGCCGAACCCCAGCCAGCCCTCCTCGGTAACCGTAGAGGCCCAGCCATCGCCCCGGGCCTCCCAGGCCAACTTCAAGTGACACCACCCGGCGACCATGTTCTCGATCCAGGGATCGACGCCGGGCCGGCCGACGACCGCATCGTAGAGTCGCTGGGCCCTTTGCGTGTGCCACGGTGAGAGCTCACCCTCGATGCTGACCCAGAACATCCGCTCCTCGCCCTCGGCGAAGCTGTCGTCCGCAGCCGACTCCCCCGTCCACTCATACATAAGCTCAAGCCAGCGTTCAAACTCCCGGTTCCGCGAGGGGCCGGCGATCTGACATATCTCGGCCAGGCGCACGGGGGCGAAGCGGGCCCGGCCTCTGGGGTACTTGACCTTCTTGAAGCCTTCGACGGCCCTCAGGAGATAGGGTTCGGCGTCGGCTGGCCGGCCGTTCTCGTGGAGTGCGGCACCGATGAAGTAGAGGATGAGGGGGTCGTTGCACCCACTGGCCACGAGGGGCTCGGTCGCCTCCAGCAACTGCTCCCGGCTCGGGGAGTCGGGCAGCCGGGCGAAGTAGTGAGAGCTGACCTCCAAGAGCTTGATGGCCGCCTCGTCCCAGGAGGGGTTGCGCAGACCCACTTCCCGGTAGGGCTCCACCGCCGCCCTCAGAAGCCACCTCCGCTTGTAGTTCAGGTAGTCCCGCCAACAGTAAGCATCCGGCCCTGCCGGGATGGGCTTGCCAACGTAGCGGGGCGCCCGCGGTGGGCGCGGGGTCGGCGCCTCCTTGGCTCGCGCCAGGGCTTCGCCTGCGAGGTCCTTGCCGGCCAGTACGGCCTCCAGCTCCTCCTTCAGCCGGGACTTCGGGTCCGGGGCAAGACCCACGTGGACGGTCTGCACCACGCCCTTCTTATCGATGATGACGGTCTGGGGGATGCCGGTCACACGGTAGGAGCCGGCCACGGTCCCAAGGGTGTCCAGGGCGACGCTGATCTTCAGTCCGAACTGGGTCAGGAACCCGCGGATGGTCTCGGCATCCTCACCCTCGTTGACGGCATAGAACACCACACCCTCACCTTTGAGCGAGTCGGTCACCTCAGCCAAGATGGGCAGACCCGTCCGGCACGGGGGACACCAGGTCGCCCAGAAGTCCAGGACCACCACCCGGCTCCCCTTGAACTCTGAGAGCTCCACCTGGCCACCACCGAGCAGCTCCAACCTGAAATCAGGAGCAGGCTTGCCCAGAAGTGGGTGGACCTCTTCCCCCTCGGGTTCCTCAGGCATGACCTCAGCAAACGAATCGACCTTCCTGGCGCCTTCCGGGGGCGTGAAGGTGAACGTGTCTGCGGGGAGCGGGCGGTCTGTCACCCAGTTCTTAAAGGACAAGGTCACCGTCGCCTTCGCCGAGGTTCCCTCCGTGCCCCGGGCGCCTGCCTCGGACAGCGCTCGAGACATATCGCTGATAACCTTCCGCATTAGGGGCTGGGGACGGTCCTCCACCCACAGCTCCCAGTCGAACTCCTCCTGCACGAAGGAGAGATGGTGACAGCGGGCGCCGTCGATCTCCTCAACGCCCAGATACTTCGCTCCCTTCACGCCTTCCATGATCGACCCGTAGGGCTCCTCCTCGATGAGGCACCCCACGAAGAGATCGTCCAGTGCACCTTGCTCGGAGAGGGGGTCCAGGTTGGCGGGTGCGTCGCTCACCGTGTAGGCGTTGACCGCCGACGCGTGGGTGTAGACCTTGGTGCCGTCGGATACAATTGCTCCCCCCACAGCGCCCTCCCCCATTCTCATCGAGAGCTTGTTGGGCTTCTCTACGGCCAAGCGGTAGGTCGTTTCGCTGTCCTGTGTGATGCCTTCTGCGCGCACGCTCAACGATACCACGATGTCAACTTTGAGGCTCTTGAGCCCACGGTAGTAGTCGGAGAGCTGCCGAACAACCTCCTCCACCTTTGGGTCGATCCTCTTCGTCACCTCCTCCGCACCGACCAGCTCGGCATGAAAAACAGACAGCAACAGAACCAGAAGGAAGCCCCCCAAGTGGACCGCTGCACGCCTGGTGCTCATCCTCATTCCCCCTATTGCATGGTTTCTCTGCCCCCCGCATCCTG
>CAZIBA010000286.1:0-4315 GCA_964536795.1 uncultured Planctomycetota bacterium
TCCGCAGACCCACCCTCGCGCCCGGCTACAATGAACTCGTGGGCCCGGACGGGCAGGTGCTTCACCACATCCGCTTTGGCATCCTGAACCTCGGCGCCGGCGAACAGCACCTGCTGGAGACCGGAAGCGAGGAGGCGGTCTGCGTGCTCCTGGCGGGGCAGTGCGAGACCACCCTGGCGGAGGGCCCCACCTGGAGCGTGGGCCCCCGGCCAAGCGTCTTCGCCGGAAAGGCCTGGGCCGTTTACTTCCCTCCGGATTGCTCGGCCACGTTCTCCACCCGGGGCTCGGCGCAACTGGCCGTGGCCCGGGCCCAGGGCCCGGGCGGGGGCCCGGCCAAGGTCGTCACCCCTGAGCAGGTCACTACCAGCGAGCGTGGCAGGGACGGCTACGTCCGCTCCGTGCACGACATCCTGTTGGGGGCAGACAGCGGAGCCGGCAAGCTTCTTGTGGGCGAGACCCTCAACCGACCCGGGCAGTGGTCCAGCTACCCTCCCCACCGCCACGAGGAGCAGAATCCGCCCGAGGAGGTCCGCCTGGAGGAGCTTTACTACTTCAAGGTCGAGCCTCCGCAGGGCTTCGGCTTCCAGCGCCTCTACACCGACGACCGCTCGCTGGACGAGGCCTACGTCATCGAGAACGATACCTTTGTGATGATACCCCGGGGCTACCATCCGGTCTCGGCAGCCCCGGGGTACCGGCTCTACTACCTGTGGGTCCTGGCGGGTGAGGGCCTGGAGATGGCACCCCGCGACGACCCCGACCACCACTGGGTGCTGGAGGACGATTAGCTCGCCCGGCCACTCTCGGCTTCAGGTGTACGGGCGCAGCCTCCGTGGGTAGCTGCGCGAGACGTGTCTTACCGTCCAGGACAGATGGGAATCGTTGGATGAATCGGGTGGAACCAGACCGTCGGCAGAAGGTGCTGGTGGTGGACGATGACGCCCGCCACCGGGAGATTATCGTCGCCGCCCTGGAGGGGACCGGCCTCCACGTCCTGGAGGCCGAGGACGGGGACTCGGCCGTCGCCATCAACCGGCGAGAGCGCCCTGGCCTGGTCTTCCTCGACCTGCAACTGGCCGGAGGAAGGAGCGGCGGCCTCCAGGTGCTGCAGCGTTTGAAGGAGGAGTCTGCCGACCTGCGGGTGGTGGCCTACACCGCCTGGGCCCTGCCCCAGTTCCGCCAGCAGGCCATCGAGGCCGGCTGCGACGGGTTCCTGGGCAAACCGGTGGACCTGGCCCGGGTGCGGGAGGTCACCGCCCACTACCTGGGGGGTGGCCAGTCCGGGGTCGACCCGCCTGAGCCCCGTCGGTCCGACGAGCAGGCCGGAGGTGGTGGATGCAGGGGAAGTTCGACGACCTGATCGAGCTGGGGATAGTGCAGCCCATGGCCTTCCCCGGAGCGACGTCCGGTGACGAGCTCGCCGACAGCGTGCGCTGGCTGGTTCGGCAAGGTCACTTCGAGCTGGTCGAGGTCACCCACGTGGCCGACCACACCGATCGCGGGGCGCTTCGGGAGCTGGCCCGAGCCGAAGAGGTGACACTGCTCTACGCCGCCCAGCCCATCCTGCTGGGCCGGGGCCTTTCCCTGAACCATCCCGACGACGCCGGGCGCGCCGAGGCCGTCGGCCGAATGCAGGAGGCCCTGGACGAAGCGGCCGACCTGGGGGCAGTGGCCCTGGCCGTGCTTTCCGGTCCCAACCCGGCGGCCGAGGAGCGAGCTGCCCAACTGGACCTGCTGGTGGAGAGCCTGCTTCAGTTGTCCCGACCGGGGGAGCGGGGGCAGGACGTCCCCCTCCTCCTGGAGAACTTCGATCAGCTCGACTACGGCAAGAACTGCCTGGTGGGCCCGACGGCCGAAGCGGCCGAGGTGGTCCGTCGGGTCCGCCGGGGGGGTGGGAACTGTGGACTGCTGCTGGACCTGAGCCACCTGCCCCTGCTGAGCGAATCGGCCGAGCAGGCCCTCGACGTGGCCGCCGACGTGCTCGACCACGTGCACCTGGGCAACTGCGTCATGCGTCACCCCCAGCACCCGGCCTACGGAGACAACCACCCCGTCTTCGGCATCCCCGAGGGAGAGAACGGTGTGGACGAATTGGCGGAGTTCCTGCGTCAGCTCTTCCGGGTGGGCTATCTGGCTGGGGGTGGTCGACGACGGGTGAGCTTCGAGGTCAAGCCCTTCGGTGGACAGACACCTGAGGAGGTGGTGGTCGAGAGCCGGCGTGTCCTGGGGGCCGCCTGGGCTCAGGTGTGATCGTGGCGAGAGGGTGTGGGGGTTGCTCTACGGTGAACTCACGGTAGCGGTCATCTGGCTGGTGCTGCTGGTGGCTGCTTTCAGGGGTCGTCGGGACCCGGTGGGCGTGCTGGTGCTGGCGTCGGCGCCGGTGGTTCTCGCTCTTTTCGAGGTCGTCAAGGAGGTGGTTTTCGAGGCCACCCGCTATTCGGCCGGCTTCAGCAGGTTGCGGATTCCCTTCTTCGAAGTGCCGCTGGTCGTGCTCTTGGGTGGGGCGGTGTACGTCTACTGTCTGCGGGAGCTGGGTCGGGGGTTGGTCCGGGGGACGACGGGTCTCCGGGCCGTCAGTTGGCTGCCCGTCGAGTTCCGCTACCTGTTCTTCCTGGGGCTGTTGGCCACCACGGGGTGGGTGGTCGAGTGGATGAGCGCCCGGCTGGGGCTCTGGCAGTGGCAGCCGGCGCTGGCGTGGGACCTGGACGTCCTCGTACCCATCTACCGCTACTACCTGCTCTGCATCTTCTCCAGCATCCTCTACGCCGGGGCCCTGGCCTGGCTGGTGGGCGCACGCACGGGAAGCCGACGGTAGGGCCCGCAGGCAGGAGCGGACCCGCCCCGAACGGTTCGGCCCACGAGCCGCCTGTCGACACCATCGCTCAGCTCAGCAGCTCACTCAGCAGCACCTGGCTGGTGGTGTCCAGGGCATTGACGTCGGGTATCTCGTAGCGGTTGCCAGCCACGTCGATGATCTGCCAGTGGGACTCGCTGATGCGGTAGGGGTTGGTCTCGGAGCCCTGGACCACAAACTCCCGGCGGCCGCGGTCCGTCATCACCTCCCAGTAGGAGACCTGCCGCTCGACCCGGAGGCTGAGGACGGACAGGATCTCGGTGTCGAGGTATCGGCGCTCGATCTCTGCCTTCACCAGTTCCCGGCAGTCCGTGGCGAAGTCGTCCAGGGAGGAGGCCATCAACTCCTCGTGACCCTTCTCATCGAGCACGGCAATGTAGCGGTCGCGGTGGCGAAGGGGCCAAGCGAGGGACAGACGAACCTTCTTCACGGCCGTGCCGTCGGGCTTGGTGAGTGTGAGCGTTCCGTCCTCAGCGACATGGACGTGGGCGAGCCCGTCGCGCGTCGGGACCTTTTCAACCTCAGGCTCTGAGGCGCTGGAGGAAGTGGCCTGGTCCTTGCTTGGTTGTTCGTTGCTCATCGCGCATCCCTGCACACGTGACTGGCTGATGATAGCAGGAAGACCGCCCCGTGATGCCGCATATCCAGATTCTACACCCCGACCGGACGGGATGGTAGTAGGCTGGCGCACACGCGGGGCCGCCCCGGCGGCCAACACACAGGACATCACCAAGGCGGAGATGACAAGCAGAAGGACGCTTCCGCCCTTCCCAACTCGCCCGTTCATCTCAGGCCCCCTCCACGCAGGGAAGAGCCCGACGCCTCCTCGGATCCGTATTTCCAAACCGAATAGCCGGTCACAGGCCCGCGCTCATTCGCTATTCAGAGCGGTGATGCTCTCAGTGCGACACTATCCCGTAGACTTTTCCGGCCACAACCGGGCCCTGTGAGACTACCTGAGCAGTGACCGCGCTTTCAGGAAACCGGCTGAGGATCTGACCACGCAGCTCGTCCGCCCGCTCGCGCTCTCCCGTGCTTTCGTAGCACTGCGCCAGATAAAGCATGAGCTCATCGACAGCCGGAAAGGCATCACGCGTCCGGACAAACTCCTGCAACTGCTCGAAGGTCGCCCTCACCTGCGCCGGTGTTTCAGGCCCAAGCGCTAAGAGGCCAGTTCCGCGTTCCCGCAAGGCAGACACCAGCCCCCTGTACTGAACATACTGACCGTAGATGGTTTGGGAATACTCGCTGCTAAGAGCATCAAAGGCCTTCAGATTCTCTGGGCCGCCTTCCTCTCCAAAATGAAGAGCCACGCCCTGTTTCTTGCCCTGAAACAGCTTCAGCGCTTCCGCATCAGCACCGCGGGGCTCGACAGCCGTAACCTCGATCGGCTCCGACTTGAGCGCAATGGCGCCACCTCCAGCAGGCCCCCCGTAGACCCAGATACTTGCCTGAATGCCA
>CAZIBA010000287.1:0-4310 GCA_964536795.1 uncultured Planctomycetota bacterium
TCGGGCCGGCTACGCCGTGCTGGCCTTCGATTTCCGTGGACACGGCGACAGCAAGAACGCCGACGACTATGTCCCTCGCCAGTGGGCCACGGACCGCGAGCTGACGGATCTGGAGACGGCCGTGGCCTACGTACGCAGCCGCGACGACCTCGACTCCAGGCGGTTGGGCCTCTTCGGGGTCTCTCGTGGCGGCGCCGTGGCCAGCACGTTGGCCAGCCGGGACGGTGGGGTCCGGGTCCTGGTGACTGACGGGATGTTCGACACGCGGAAGACCCTGCTGGAGTACATGCACCGGTGGGTTTCCATCTTCGCTGACGTGCGCGTCGTTTACAGCCATCTTCCCGAGTGGGTTTTCCGGATGTATGAGAAGCTGACGCTCTGGGTGTCGGCGCTGCGACTGGGCGTGAGGTTCCTGTGCCTGGAGACGGCCGTCGAGGTCCGCCGCTGTCCGTTGCTGATGATCCACGGCGCCGACGACAGTTACATCGATGTTAGCCACGCCGAGTGGCTCTTCCAGAAGGCCCGTTCGCCGAAGGACCTCTGGGTCGTACCCGGTGCCCGGCACAACCAGGCCGCGCTTGTGTCGGCCGCTGCGTATGAGAAACGGGTCGTTGAGTTCGTCACTCAGTACCTGCCCGTCGTCGCCCCGACGGTGGCTGTGACGCCGGTCAGTGGGCACTCAGGATGAGACTGTGGCGGGACATCGCTTCGACGCTGGTCCGCTGGCGGGCTCGTCAGTGGTTCCAGCGATTTGACGGCCTCGTCGGTCAGTGTCGGCGGGTGCAGGAGGAGGCCCTGCTGGCCAAGGTGGCCCGGAACGCCGACTCGGACTTCGGTCGGGATCACGGCTTCGCCCACGTCGAGTCGACCGATGACTTCCGCCGTCAGGTCCCCCTGTGCGAGTACCAGTACCTGCGACCGTACGTCGATCGGGTGCGCGCGGGTGAGACCTCCGCCCTCTTCGGCCCCGGGGAGCGGGTGCTGATGTTTGCCATGACCAGCGGCACCACGGCCGAACCCAAGTACATCCCCATCACCCAGAGCTTTCTGGACGACTACCGTCACGGCTGGCTCATCTGGGGGTGGGGAGCGTACCGACACCACCAGCAGGCCTTCCGGGGACACATGCTCAACGTGGTCAGCCGACCGGACGAAGAGGTGAGCCCGGCCGGCATCCCCTGTGGCGCCGTCAGCGGCCTTATGGCCGAGATGCAGCCCTGGCTGGTACGGGGGTTGTACGCTACCCCGGCAGTGGTCAACGAGGTCCCCGATACCGAGAGCAAGTACTACCTGATCCTGCGGCTGGCCTTGCTCCGACAGGTGTCGCTGTGCGCTACCCCCAACCCCTCCACGCTCCTCCGCCTCAGTGAGGTCGGCAACGAGCGGGCCGGGGAGCTCATCCGCGATATCGAGCAGGGCGGGCTCAGCGAGCGCTGCCAGGTGCCCGAGCACGTGCGCCGACGGCTGCGCTGGAGGCTGCGGCCCCACCGTCGTCGGGCAGGCGAGCTGGCCCAGTTGCTGGATCGGGAAGGGAAGCTCCTCCCCCGGGACTACTGGCCGGAGCTGGACATGTTGGCGGTGTGGAAGGGAGGCACGGTCTCGCTCTATCTCCCGCGACTGGCCGAGTGCTACGGTCCGGTGCCCGTGCGAGACCTGGGTCTGATCGCCTCGGAAGGCCGGATGAGCATTCCTCTCGGAGATGAGGGCAGCGCCGGGGTGCTTGATCTCATGCATCAGTTCTTCGAGTTCATCCCCGAGGAGGAGATGGACAGCGAGCAGCCCGAAACCCTCCTGGCCCACGAGGTGGAGGTGGGGCAGCGTTACGGCATCGTTCTGACCACCTCGGGAGGCTGCTACCGGTACAACATCATGGACCACGTGGAGGTGGTGGACTTCTACGGCGGGACGCCCGTGGTCGAGTTCCTCAACAAGGGCGACCACATCTCCTCACTCACGGGGGAGAAACTGACGGAATACCAGGTGGTACGGAGCCTGGAGCGAGTGGGAGAACGGCTGGGTGTCCCCGTGACGGAGACCCTGACGGCGGCTCCCGTGTGGGACCAGCCCCCTTACTACGTGCTCCTTGCTGCTGAGGGGTCTCTGGACCCGGGGAGGTGGGTGCCCTTCGTGGCGGGGGTTGATGAGGAGCTGAGCCTGAGTAACGTGGAGTACCGACAGAAACGGAAGAGCGGGCGGCTGGCCGGGCTGCGGCTCCGCATCGTCCCGGCCGACCAGTTCGCAGCCGTGCTCGCCCACCGTCAGCGCAGACTGCGGACCCCGGAACAGGTGAAGCACGTCTTTCTCGTCCCCGACGTGCACTACCACGAGCAGCTCGACACGGTGCAGGAGGTGGCCTGCCGGCCTGTGACCCGGACGGCGGAAAAGGGGTTGTAACCATGAAGTACGTTGAGATCGATGGCATCGAGTTCGAAGGCCTGACCACCTTCGACCGACTGGCCCGGAACGTGTTGGTGAACCCGATGATCAACTACATCCTGCCCAGGAGGCTGCTTCGGGCCATCGCCCGCAAGCGCAGTCCCCTGGTCGATGCCTGCATCCGCGAGCCTGGAAGCTGGGAGTGCATGCGCCTGAGCTACGAGCTCCAGGAGGCCAAGGGTCAGGTGGACGGGATGGTCCAGAAGTACGGGTCCTTCCCCATGGCCCTGCGGAACCGCAAGCGTATGATCACCACCATGGTGGGAGAGAGGATCGCCTCCTACGACCGACCGGTGCACATCGTCGGCGTGGCCGCGGGCACCGGTCACAACATCATGGAGAGCATGCTCGAGGCCCCCCAGGTGGAGAGCTCCGCCTACCTCGTGGACCTGTCGGGCGGGGCCACCGAGTACGGCCGGGAGCTGGCCGCCGGGCTGGGCCTGGCCGAGCGGATCACGTTCATCGAGGGCAACGTTCTGGAGATCGAAAGCCTGGTGGACGTCAAGCCCGACATCACCGTGGCCGTGGGCATCCTGGAGTACTTCACCGACGAACAGGTGCTGGAGCTGGTCCGGACGATGTACCAGGCCGGAGAGCGTGGCGGGAGCTTCGTGGCCAACAGCATCCTTCCGGCCCACGGGTCCGACCGCTTCTTGCGGACGGTCCTGGGACTGCACCTCAACTACCGGAGTCCCGATCAACTGCAGGAGTTGCTGGCCCGGAGTGGCTACGTCGATTTCACCGTGCGCTCGGAGCCCCTGGGCATCTATTCCATCCTGGTCGGCCGGAAACGGTAGCCGGCCGCAGCCCGGGGAGTGCTGACGCCGGTGTTAGAGACGCTCAAACAGGCCTGGCAACTGATCCGGCTCTTTGGCCTGCGCCCGTTGCTCCGCCGAAAGCGCCGGCACGACCGCGCCCTCCCCCACGTGCGCGGCTACGTCACCACCCGCGTGCTCTGGGCCCTTGAGCAGGAGGGCTTCATCGACGCCCTGCTCGACGGCGGTGGGCTGTCGCTGCCCGAGTACGCCCGGCGCCGGGGGCTGGAGGAGGAGGTGCTGAAGGGTCTCTGTCAGTACCTGGACGCCCTCAGTCTGCTGACTCTGGAGGGCGACCGCTGCCGGGCCGAAGCGGCCCTGGGCGAGCTCCTGGCCGAGCCCCGGGGTGTGTTCGACCTCACCTTCGGCTACGAACCCATCTTCGTCTCCCTCTCCCGGCTCCTGGCCGGGACCGCCCACGTGGGTCAGGAGGTCGACCGCCGGGGTGAGTACATCGCCAAAGGGAGTGGCGAGTTAGGCGTGCAACTGCCCTTCCCGGTGATGGCCGACCTGATCCGCCAGCTCGGGGCGAAGCGGGTGCTGGACCTGGGCAGCGGCGACCTGGAGTTCCTCTTCCTCCTCTGTCGGGAACTGCCCGTCCGTTGCGTGGGCATCGACAACAATGAGGAGGCCGTCGCCTACGCCAGAAAGCGGTTGCAGGGCAGTCCCTACGCCAATAGAATAGAGGTGCAGTTGGCCGACATGTTCGCCGTGGACGAACTCAGTCGGCGCTGGGGTGACGTCGATGCACTGACCGCCATCGACGTTTTCCACGAATATCTGTCCGACGGAGACCGTCGTATCCGGGAGTTGCTCGGTGAGTTCCGTCGGGCGTTCCCCGAGACGGCGCTGGTGGTGGCTGAGTTCTGTCTGCAGCCGAGGGAGCGTCTCCGCCGTCGTCCCACGGCCTTCGTGGAGCATCACCTGTTTCACCGGCTGACCAACCAGGTCATTCTGCCGGCCCGACGGTGGCGGGAGATCTTCCGGGAAGCAGGATACGACATCGTTATGGAACGGGTCTTCGACATCGTCGGTCACGGTTACTTCGCAATGAAGCCT
>CAZIBA010000288.1:0-4299 GCA_964536795.1 uncultured Planctomycetota bacterium
GGGTGACTCGCCCTTCACGGTCAAGGGTCTGGACATCGACATCACGGAGCTGGACCTTGCCCAGATCCATTTCCGTGTGGTCGCCACCGGCGACCGGAGCCGCAAGCCCAACTATGGCGAGATCCACGTTGACACCACCAGCGAGCTGGGGCTGTACATCGAATGGTTCCCCTTCCGGGCTTACGACAGGAACGGCCCCCACTACATGACGAAGTCCTGCGACTACTCGCAGATCTATGCCACCCACCCGAAGGGCAAGGACTTCGGCAGGATCACGGGCTTCCGGGTGCTCATCGGGTCGCAGAATGGAATGGAGATGCACTACTCGACGGTGCAGGTTCTCATCGACAAGTCCTTTGCCGACCGCTATCCGGACGACCCCGTGCCCGACCCCAACTGGAAGACCGGAAAGATCGACAGCGTCTTTGCCATCTCAGGGTCACAGCGAGTCAGCCTTCAGGAGTTGGACAGCCCCCTCGAAGAGGGCAACACGGTCTGGCAAGACGGCCTCATCAAGGTCAGCGGGGCCAGGAACGAGATCGTCCCCTTCCAGGTCGTTATGGAGGTGGCTGCGGGAGGTGACGGGGTCAACGACGTGAACGTCCGATACACGGGCGTCCGCAAGGGAGCTCTGAGCATCGACAACTCCAACGCGGCGGACCCGGATGACATCTACAACTTCGTCGGTCGTCCCATCCAGCTCTATCGCAATCGCTACATCTCGCTCGCAGACTCGGAGGAGTACTTCCCCGAGATGCTGATTCCCTTCGAGGCCAAATGGGGTGGGGCTCCCTTCCCCATCTTCCCCGGACAGACGCAGAGCGTGTGGGTCGACACCTACATTCCCAAGGATGCAGAAGCCGGGCTGTATGAGGGCACGGTGCAGGTGCTGGTCGGCAGTGAGGTGGTGAAGTCGCTGCCCGTGGAGTTGACGGTGCACGACTTCGCACTGGCCAACGAACCCTCGACCATCTCGCTCATGTGGGGGACATCGCCCCAGAAGCACAGACTCGAAGGGGATGCTCTCAGAGAGGTGGAGGCGAACTACCGTCGTTTCCTTCGCCGAAACTACACCGCCATGCTTGAGGGGGTCAGCAGCAGCGTCACTGAGGAGCAACTGCAGGACGAGAAGGTCTGGCGTCTCCGTGGTGGCAGTATCTACACTCGCGAAGAGGGCTACGAGGGTACGGGGTACGGGCTTCCCGCTCCCATTATCTTCTTCACCATGTACGGCGGCGGTGTGAACCCGTTCGGAGGTCCCGGGAAGTTCGGTGACGAGGAGGCCTGGCACCAGGGCCTGCTTCGGTACAAGAAGGCCGTCGATGAGTTCGCCGCCGGCGCGGTGATCGCCTGGTACGCTTGGGACGAACCCAGCCACGGGTTCGACGGCGGCATGGGAGCCTTCATAGAATGGATGAAGACGGTTGGTCCGTACGTGGACTCCTTCAACGAGAAGTACGATGCCGACGTCAAGATCTACGTGACCACCAACAGGGGCGCTGCACAACAGGCGCCGTCACTCAGTATCTACGGGGCCGGCCCCGGCGACGTGGAGCAGATGCACGAGGAGGGTGACCTCAACTGCCGGTACAACGGCCCGCAGGACTTCGGGCTTCCCGCGTCGGCAACCAGGGTCGTCGGCTGGCAAGCCTACAGCGGACGGACGGACATCTGGTGGATGTACCACTTCAACAGTTACGGTCCCGGCTTCGACGTCTACCGGGACCCCTACAACTTCACCAACCAGTACGGCGAGATCCGTGCCGGTGTCGGGTCGTTCCTCTACCCGGGCACGGACGGGTACGTCACCAAGCGCAGTCCGGGTCTGGACGGTCCGGTTCCGGGCATCCGCTTCTTCAACTGGCGTCAGGGCTTTATCGATCATGAGTATCTGGCCCTGGCCGCCGAGAAGGACCCCGAGGCTGTTGATGAGATCGTTGCCGAGGTGATGGCGCGCCCCGCTCTGGAGCGCGGCCTGCCTGGCGAGAGGCGAAGCCGCGGCTACCCAATCGGCGACGAGAAGTACGTTGCCGCCAGGGAGAAGCTGGTGAACATCATCCTCGGAGAACTGGAGGACTGACCTGCCGGCGTGTGTTCTCGGCGAAGTGAGGGGCGCCGATAGCCGTGCAGTCACGGCCGGGTGGCGGCTGGCACGAATGGAAGGGAGGAGACCCGATGAAGGTGCGCACTTCGTTTCTGTTCCTGGTGACCGCAGCTGCCGTCGTGTTCGCAACAGGTTCCTATGCCCAAGACCGTCCCCCACAAGGGAACGAGGGCATCGCGGCCAAGTACCCCGGAGACGTGGGGATGGAGAAGGACCCGGCCGTGCTTCTGTTGGAGGACTTCGAGGACCAGCCCACGGTTGTCAACTGGATGCAGGATGGTGGCTGGTTCGGCGGAGCCGGGTTCGGACCGGGGACCGGCGCCCAGTTGACGGAGGAGAACCCCGTCGCCGGGAGGCGCTGCCTGCAGTATGTCCTGAAGACCGGTACCAAAAGCGTCTCCGGCATGTTTCACCGCATCAAGCCCCAGGATACGGTCTTCATTCGTACCTATCGGAGATTTGAAGAGAACTGGGAATGGCCCAGAGGCTACGGCCCCCACGACGTGGGCGTACACGGCTATCTGGGGAAGTTCTCCAGCCCCACGGGGTCAGACCTGCACGTGCTCCTGGACTTCTGGATGACCGGCGACACCATCCTCCGCATCGGCACCCCCAAGCAGACCATGACCAGGTGGAACGACTTCATCAAGGAGAACTACGGCCCCACGCCGGTCGGCGGGAACGGGTTCCCCTGGAACGTCTCTGTCCCGGACAAGATCGTTCCCGGAAAGTGGCACTGCTGCGAGTTCATGGTCAAACTCTCCACCCCGGGCGAGCGTGACGGAGCCGTCCGCTTGTGGGTCAACGGCAAACTGTGCAGTGACTTCACCGACGTGCCGACACGTGACGCCGATCACGGCGACATGCAGCTCAGCCTCATTCTCTTCAGCCACTACTTCCACCCGGGCTCGCCCAAGGACCAGATTCACTGGGCGGACCAGTTTGTGGTAGCCACCGACTACATCGGGCCCGTGGTCAGCCGCGGAGCCGTAGCCGTACAGCCGGACCATGAGGTACCCGGTGATGAGCCCTCGACAGCGCTGGTCCAGGACGTTGCGGGGCCCGGGGACAGACCAGCGCAAGTGCACGCACGATGAAGGGCGGTCCTCTGTGGCATTCTGGAGGACAAATCGTCCCTCTCTCTTCGAAGTGGGGAAGTGCCTCCAGTGGCCGACACCCGGTTTCAGAATCCGATCCTCGTTGAGGCAGAAAAGGCCAGTTGCTGAGGGCCGCGGACGCAGAGCGCATAGCATAAACCTCAACGAAGAACCGTACCTCTGGCCGGCCTGATGGCGGCAGGCAGTTTGAGGCTGACGGGAGGCCCCCGTGTCGGTGCACAAGAGCAATGTACCAGATACCTATCACGGCCCGCATTTGCACGGCCGAGGAAAAACCAGCCAAGTCGCAAGCTGAATTACCACCGGCACTTAGGTGGTGGGCCCGGGAGGACTCGAACCTCCAACCAACGGATTATGAGTCCGCTGCTCTGCCGATTGAGCTACGGGCCCAGGAGCGGGAGCGGTGAAGGACTCCTTCGAGGGAGGCCACCCCACATCGCCGCCTGGCGACCCACGCCGAGCTGGGAGTCGGGTCACCACCCCCATCAGCGTCAGGCGCGCGTGACCACACCATTGTAGCTCCCTGGCCTTCAAAGGCAAAAGGCTTCCGGCTCCGGGGTGAGGGTCAGTTCTGTGGGGGAACCCGGCACGCCGGCCGAGGGGCGACGGAGCGGGTGGCACACATTGCTCCTTCACGGCCGGGCAAGACCGGCCGTGGCACACCTTGCTCCTTCACGGCCGGGCAAGTCCGTCCGCCATGGCCCGCAAGGGCGAAGGCGGAACCGGCCCTGGCACACGCGAGCACGGCCGGGCAAGACCGGCCGTGGCACTCGGCCACGCTGGGTGGGACGGGTGGCTGGCCGAAGGTCCTAAGACTCGTATGAGCAGACCACCCGTGTGAAGATCACGGACACTCCCGTCTTCGCCAGGGTTTCCTCGGGGGTGCCCGTGCCACCCGACCTTTCCCAGGCCCCAGTACAGGGCCCGGCCCCTCGCTGGGTGCCACGGACTGCCCGTAGGGTGAGTCCGTGTTGCGCTTCTGCACGGCTGGGCCCCTCGACGATGCTTGACGGCCACGACTGATTGTGGCATTCTCTCGGCGAGAGGGAGCGGTTTCCCTTCAGGTGGGGAAAGGTA
>CAZIBA010000289.1:0-4286 GCA_964536795.1 uncultured Planctomycetota bacterium
CTTCAGCGTGACCACGACGCCACAACTGTCGGCGTCGAAGCCGTAGGAAGCGTCCGTGTAGCCGATCTCACGGACGGTCTTGCGCACCAGAGCCGGGACGTCCAGGACCGTGGTGGTGGTGATCTCGCCGGCGACCACGACCAGACCGGTGGTCACCAGCGTCTCACAGGCGACCCGTCCTTGATGGTCGTCGGTGAGCACGGCGTCGAGGACGGCGTCGGAGATCTGGTCGGCGACCTTGTCCGGATGGCCCATGGCTACGGCTTCGGAAGTAAACAGACGCGACACAACCAGCTCCTTTCAGAAGGTCACAAGTCGCAGCTCGCAGGTTAGAAGTCAGAAGCAGTCGGTTACTCTCCCGCCCTTGGCAGGAGGGCCCTACCCGTCTCAAGCTCGGACACCACCTCGGCCAGAAGCTCCAGGTTGCGCTCCGTTGCCCCCTGGTTCTCCAGGACTACCTCTCTGGCCCGCCCCCCAGCCCGGGCAAGGCGCTCCGGGTGCTCCAGCAACCCGGCCAGCACCGGCACCAGTCCCTCACCGTCGGCGACCTGGACCGCAGCGTCCTCGGCGAGAAGCAGTTCGACGGCTTCGACCGTCTTCTCCGTGTAGGGGCCGACCACGGGCATCTTCTCCAGGCCGGCCGGTTCCATGACGTTGTGCCCGCCTACGGGAACCAACGTCCCCCCCACGAAGACCACGTCGGCGAACCGGTACATCGTAACCAGCTCACCCAGAGTGTCAATCAAAATCACCGGGGGCTCCGACCCACCGCCAGCTACGGACTTACCGCTCCGCCGGTGCAGGGCGAAGCCACGTTCCAAGACCAGTGTCGCTACTTCGTCGAACCGCTCCGGATGCCGGGGGACCAGCATCAGCCGAAGCTCGGAGAAGCGCTCCCGAAGCTGGGTGTAGGCGTCCAGGAGCGTGGCTTCTTCACCGGCGTGGGTGCTCCCGGCCACCAGCACCCGGTCGTCCTGGCGAAGGGTCAGTTCGTGGGCCAGCTCCGCCGACGGCTCGGTCGGCGCCGTGTCGATGGTGTCGTACTTCATGTTGCCTGTCACCAGCACCTTCTCACCGGGCACACCCAGCTCCCGGACGCGCTCGGCGTACGCGTCCGTCTGCATGGCCAGCGTGCGCAGGCGACCGTAGGTCCGCCGAAGGAGCACCCAGAACCGCCGGTGGAGGTCGAAGGACCAGCGGGAGAGCACCCCGTTCACCAGCACCACGGGCACCCCCCGCCGCTCGGCAAGCCGCAGGAAGTTGGGCCACATCTCCAGTTCCATCAGGCAGACCAGGTCGGGCCGGATGCGCGAGAAGGTCCGGCGAATGGCGCCGCCCAGGTCCAACGGGTAGTAGAAGACCAGACGGTCGGAGTAGAGGCGCCTGGCCGTCACCTGACCGGTGTCGGTGGTGGTGCTCACCACCACGTCCCAGTCGGGAAAGCGCCGGGCAAAGGCCTTCACCAGGGTACGGGCCGAGGCCACCTCCCCCACCGATACGCCGTGCACCCACAGGCAGGGACGGTCGCCCGTCCGTCGGGGGACGAAGCCCAGCCGCTGGCTGAGTCCGGCCCGGTACTTGCCCGTGGTGGCCATCTTGTAGAGCAGCAACGGAGACCAGAGCAGGAAGAAGATGGCGTAGGCGATGTCAGTGAGCAGCGTCTTCATAGCCAGTGGGCTCACCGAACAGGTGAACAGGCGATCAGGGGACCGCAGTGGAACAGGTTTCTCACCTGTTCTCCTGCTCACCTGTTCCACTGCTCTCCAAAGGGGGCGTCAGGTCATAAAGAGCAGGTTCAAGTACAGTTTGAACACACAGGCCTGAACGGCCTGGCAGAGCAGCACCGCCACCAGCACCAACTCAGCGCCGGGCCCGAGGCGTTCCAGCGCCGGCACGGCCAGCAGCGCGGCCCCGGGCATCAGGAACATCCAGAGCCGGCCCGTCTCACCGGCGTTGGCCCCACTCACGTTCAGCACGACCAGCACCGCCACCAGCGCCAGCAGCCCCAACCCCACCGGGCCCAGTTCCCGCCACCTGCGCAGGCCGCGCACCAGCCCCACCGTCGCCAGCACCAGCAGCGCCGACAGCCCCACCCCCAGGAACATCAGGAAGTCCACCGGGTTGTAGAGCACCCAGGGCCAGTAACTCCGGTCCGTCAACCGGTTGAACCGGACGTTGCTGGCCAGGCACTGCCACCAGGTGGAAATCGAATCAAAGCCCAGAACCAACCAAACCACGGCCAGAGGCACGGCAAATCCCACCAGCCCCGTCGTCACGATGGTGGCGATGGCCGCCTGCCCGGGCCCTCGCTCCAGCCCGGAGCCCCCACCAACCAAACGGACCAGAACATACCACAGCAGGACCACAAAGACCACCAGCATCATCACCGGGGTGAAGGTCATAGCCACCCAAAGGACCGCGCCGGCGGCCACGGCCAGCCCCTTGGACCGCCAGACCAGGGCCCCCACCATAAGCGCTGCCACCGCAGCGGCCGCCGTCGGATACACCGCGTCGAAGCCGGGCAGAAAGACCAGGAACGCCGGGACGCTCAACCCCAGGGCCCCAGCCCACACGGCCCGGCGCTTGCCCAGCGACGAGCGGCCAAGCAGGTAGAGAGGCACGGCAATCAGCGCGGCCAGCAGTCGACAGCCAATGGCCCCGACGAACATGGCCGCCCTGCGGGCCTGGCCCAGCTCCACCCCACCCCGGTCCACCAGCTCGTCGAAGAAGAACTCGACGGAGTCGGGCTGCAGGAGGACCGCCCAGTCGGCCAGCGTGGGGAAGCGCTCGAAGAAACGCCTCAGGACGTAGAAGTACATCGTGTTGCCGGGCGGGTGGGTGTTGAGGTGGCCGACGGGCTCGCGGGTGGCCAGCACCTGGGGGAAGCCGGCCAGGAACTCAGAGGGGGAAGTGACCTCCTCGCTGAGGGCGAAGTAGCCTCCCACCGAAGGCTGGTAGATGGCCATCACGTCCTGTCCCAGGCCCCCCCAGATGGCCCCCACACCCACCAGGAAGAGCAGCCCCAGGAATACCAGAAGGACCACCGCCAGCGTCTCCCGCCGCCAGTTCGACAGGGCCTCCCCCGCGTTCCTCGTCAGGTACCAGACAGCCAGCAGGAGAACGACGAAGAGGGCCACCGGAAGCTTGAGTTCCGTGACCAGGTCCCCACCCGGTGTCCGGTGGTACTGCCAGACCCACTCGCCCGGTACCCCCAGCGTAAGCACCCGGCCGGCCACCAGAACGCACAGGAGGACGGTGAGTGCCACGATCACCAGGGCCACGACCAAGGCGGGGCCGAACCCCGGCCCGCTCTCCTCAGCGGGCGGGGATGGCGACGAGGAATTGGGTTGGGGCTCGCTGTCCGGGGGTGTGAGCGGTGGCATGCTCTGGGGTGTCCGACCTGTCCCTGTGGGCCTTTCCACGCTCACTCCGTCGCCGCGGACCTCTCCATTCCTACGGACCGGTACGGAACGGGACCACAGGAGGAGTGACCGGGCCGTGTGCTACCCGTTCCGACCGCAGCACTTCTTGTACTTCTTGCCGCTCCCACAGGGGCAGGGGTCGTTGCGGCCGACCCGGGCGCCGCCGAACACGAAGGGCTTGGCCTTCTCCTCCCCCTGTCTGCTGGCGGCCATCGCCTGCTCGCGCTGGGCGTCGAAGCCCGCGTACTCCCGGTGGACGGCATCGCCTATCTGCCAGATGTCGGTCCGACGTTGGCTCGTCTCGGGAACCAGCTCCAACCTGAAAAGCAGTCGCGTCACCTCTTCTCTGACCGACCAGATCATCTCCTCGAACAGGTCGTAGCCTTCCCGCTTGTACTCCAACTTGGGGTCTTTCTGACCGTAGCCCCGGAGCCCGATCTGCCCCCGCAACTGATCCATGACGTAGAGGTGCTCCTTCCACATCACGTCCAGCGTCCGCAGGAGCACGAACTGCTCCAGCTGGGCCATCTCCTCTGCGCCCAGCCTCTCCTCCCGCTCCCGGTAACGGGCCAGGGCCCGCTGCCAGATGTCCTCCAGCAGCTCCTCACCCACCCGGCCGTCCACGTCGTCCAGGGGCACCTCCAGGCCCAGTGTCCGCCGGCACCAGTCGGTCAGGGCGCGGAAGTCGCCCTTCTCCACGTGTCTCAGCACGGCGTCCTCGACGACGTCGTGGAGCATATCCAACACCGTCTCACTTAGGTGCTCGCCCCGGAGCATCTCCTGGCGCTGGTCGTAGACCAGGGTGCGCTGTTCGTTCATCACGTTGTCGTTTTCCAGGAGGTTCTTGCGCCCCTCGAACTTGTA
>CAZIBA010000290.1:0-4286 GCA_964536795.1 uncultured Planctomycetota bacterium
CTGAGCTGGAAGGCTACAGCGTGGAGAAGGTCCACTTCGAAAGCCGACCGGGCCTGCTCGTGGCCGGCAACCTCTACCGGCCACTCCGAGGCCGGGGTAAGCGCCCAGCGGTCCTCTGTCCCCACGGCCACTGGCGAGGCGGGCGCGTGGAGCACGGCGAGAGGGGCAGCATCCCGGCACGGTGTGTGATGCTGGCCCGATTGGGCTTCGTCGTCTTCAGCTACGACATGGTCGGCTACAACGACAGCTGTCAGGTGGAACACCGTTGGCCGTCGGAGGTGCTTCGCCGGACACTCCTGTACGGTGTGGGGCCGTTCGGACTCCAGTTGTGGAACAGCATCCGCGCCGTTGACTTCCTCAGCAGCCTGCCCGACGTCGACCCCGCTCGCATCGGCTGCACCGGGGCCTCGGGCGGCGGGACACAAACCTACTACCTGGCGGTCGTCGATGAGCGGGTCAAGGTGGCCGTGCCCGTGTGCATGATGTCGGCCCACTTCCAGGGCGGCTGCAACTGCGAGGAGCCACCTCTGGTTCACCTGGGCGACCTCACCACGTTGGACGTGGTGGCGGCCCTGGCTCCCCGGCCGGTGCTCCTGCCCTCCGTCACCCAGGACTGGAGCAACCAGAACCCCAGCCGTGACGTCCCCGCCGTCCGCAGCATCTACGCACTCTACGGCGCCGCCGACCGACTGGGGAACGTCCACCGCGATGCCCCGCACAACTACGACAAGACGACGCGCGAATACGTGTACGCGTGGTTCCTGCGCTGGCTGGCAGGCGACCAGACCGTCGGCCGCCGGGTCCGGGAGCAGCAGCTCGCAATACCGAGTCCCCAACAGCTCCGTCTCTTCCCCGACGGCTCTCTTCCCGCTCGGCTCAAGCGAGGACGGAAGCTGCTCGACCACCTGATCGAGGCCGAAGGCAAGCCCTTTGCCCGGCCGCCGAGGTCCCGAGCGGAGCTGCGCCAGCTCAGAACCACGTGGCACGAGACCTACGCCGAGGTGTTGGGTGCGAAGGAGCCGGACGAGATCGTCAGCGTCGGCACGGAGTCCCAGGTAGCCCGCACGTCCCGGTTCACCATCCACGGCCGGGTGATCGGACGCTACGGCCGGGGCGAGCAGATACCGGCCCTCTGGATCGTCCCGGAGGCAGCGGGCAAGAGGAGCCCGGCCGCTCTGGTCGTCTGCGAGAAGGGCAAGGCAGAACTGTTCAGCCGGGGTCGTCCCGGACCGGTGCTCGCCGCGCTCCTCCGGGCCGGAGTGCGGGTCCTGGCCATCGACCTGTTGGGTACGGGGGAGACCAAGCCGCTGCTGGAGTCAGAAAGGCTGGACCGGAGGGATCCGCTCTTCTACGCCTTCAACCCGAGCCTCACCGCCCACCGGGTGCAGGAGATCCTCACTTCCCTGGCCGCCCTCCGCCAGTACGACGGGGTCAAGAGGGCAGCGCTGGTAGGCCTCGGACTGGGCGCGGTGGTGGCTCTGCTCGCTCGTCCCCTGGTCGGAAGGCTGCGCAACACGGTGGTGGACCTAAAGGGGTGCCGGACGGACGACGACGGGTTCTGGATGGGCGAGCTGTATCACCCCCTCATCCGCAAGGTCGGTGACGTGCGGGGCGCCCTTGCCCTCGGAGGGGCCTCCCCCCTCATGATCGTGCGGCCGGATGCAGGTCTGGCGAGGTGGGCAGGGTCCCTCTACCGCCTTCAGGGGAGAGCCAGACTCCTCCGCGTATCTACCAAGGCCCTGCCTGCAACAGAGATAGCCGTCTGGCTCTCCGCATCCCGAGGCGGTTGACCCTGGGGGTCAAGCCGGTCGCTTCCCCCGCTGGAGTCCATGGCGCGTGAGCCAGGCTCAGTTCAACCCGGAAGATCAACGCGAGTGCGCGTCAGACGGTCGGCACTTGACCTACCCCTGCGCGACGCTATAGTGCGCAAGGGGGGGGTCCTTCGAGTCCCCTCAGGGCGCCCGGAGCAATTGACTCAGAGCGTCCAACGGAACTCCTCTCCCCCTCCGGGGGAGAGGCTGGGTGAGGGGGTAGGTCGGGGACTACCGAACCCTCACCCCCACCCTCTCTTAGGGGGAGAGGGGGTTTTGGCAGGTGCTCTTAGTCGAAGGGCGCGGTTCGGGAAACCAAGGGGAGGAGCCTGAGAACGATGCACGACCTGCTGAAGCGTTCGGTGCTGGACTGGCCCCCCGGGGTGACGGTGTATGAGCCCGAGAAGTGCTTCAACGGCTACACGGTGGTGGTGCCTTACCGGTCGCAGATGATGTTCCTCGTCGATATGTCGGGCCGGGTGGTGCACGCGTGGAACGCCAACCCGGAGGGCCTCTGGCAGTCCTCCTTCCTGGAACTCCTGCCCAATGGAAACTGGATCACCCTGAACTACCTCCGCGGCCGACTCGGTGACGTCCAGGACCCCACCATCTCGCTGAGAGCGCGCCGGGAGCATGCGACACTGGACGAGGTGGTGGAACTGGACTGGGACGGGGACGTCGTCTGGAAGTACGCGAGTCCCGAGGGCTGGCTCCTTCACCACGACGTGGCTCGGCTGGCCAACGACAACACGCTGATGCTGGTGGAGACACCCAAGCTGGCGGAGAACGTCGCCGACGAGGAGATCGCCGAGAACTTCATCATCGAGGTGACGCCGGAGGGCAAGGTCGTCTGGGAATGGCACTCCTCGGAACACCACGACGAGTTCGGCCTGAGCGACCAGGCCACGGCCCTCATCCGCAGACTGGGGGGCGACTGTTACCACACCAACACCCTGGAAGTGCTGCCCGGCAACGAGCTGGGCGAGAATGACGAACGCTTCCGCAAGGGGAACGTCCTCTCCTGCCAGCGAAGCACCAACCTCATCTACGTCATCGACAAGGCGACGGGGGAGGTGGTCTGGCGGTGGGGCACGGGACCAGGCCAGTTGGTCGGCCCCCACCACCCCACCATGCTGGCCAACGGCAACGTCCTCATCTACGACAACGGCGGGCAGGCGGGCTACCCGACCAGGTGCCGCTTCTACACGCGTCTCCTGGAGATCGATCCCCTCAGCGAGGAGGTCGTCTACGAGTACCGCCACGAGCCCCACGTTTTCAAGGTGACCTCCAAGTTCTTCAGCGCCTCCTGGGGTTCCGTGCAGAGATTGCCCAACGGCAACACTTTTTCTCTGGACTGTCACAAGGGTCGCCTCTTCGAGGTGACGCCCTCGGGTGAGATCGTCTGGGAATACATCAGTCCCTTTCAGTGGAACCGGGGGACGACGCTGGTCGAATCCGGCATCTACCGCAGTTACCGCTACGGCTACGACCAGGTACCCCAGGCCGACCCCCACTTCATGGAGACCGACGGGCACGCTGGCGTTCCCAGAGCGGAGGCCGTGCTCCCGCCCCGGCTGGGTCTCCCCTCCGACGACCTGCCGTGACGGGCTTGCCTACGCGCGGGATGAACGACGGGCCTGAGCAAAGCTCAACGCCTTCGCCCTCACTCACCGCCCCTGAGGTCGTCGCTGTGGATGGAGGGGCACCAGAACTTCTCGATGTAGCCGACGACCAACGCCGTCCCTTCGTCGTGGCTGACGTACGGGGGGATGGCCGGGTTGTAGATGCAGTCGGTCATATCCCGGACCAGGGCGACGTCCAGTCCCCACAGGACCATGGCCTTGATGGCAAAGGTCCGGTGGAGGACGCACATGTTCGTGTGGACGCCCATGAGAAGCAAGTTGGTGATGCCCCGGTGGCAGAGGAAGCTGTAGACCTCACGGCCGCTGTCGGAGATGACGTCCTGGTCGCCGATTTCGAGGGCGGGGTGCTGACGCGTCCAGGCCCGGTAGCCGACGAGCTCGTTGGTGTCGGACCCCCGTTCTTTGGCCTCGAAGGGCAACGGCGGGTTGGCGTGGTGCGCCGCGACCGGCGGCTTGACGGGTGGAATGGCCAGCATGCGCCGTCGGGCCGGGTGGTCGGCGTAGAAGTCCATGCAGTCGGAAGGCGCGTGGATGATGCTGACCCCCTTCGCGCGGGCGGACTTGAGCACCTCGTTCATCCGTGGAGCCATCTCGTCCACCCGCTCGGCCGCTCCCCGGTGGGAATGGTCGTCCCACATGTCGCAGATGAGAACCGCCGCTTCGCAGCTGGGAACCTTCTTCTGGGTGGTCTCCGCCTCCCACTGGTTCCAGCCCCGCTCGTTCTGGGTGAGCACCTGGCTCCTGAGGCTAAGGGTGAGCATCCCGGTCTCCGTCATGTGGTCTGACTCCTTTGCTCTCGCCGCTGCGTCAACACGTTCCGACATCAGGCTGG
>CAZIBA010000291.1:0-4279 GCA_964536795.1 uncultured Planctomycetota bacterium
ATTGCTGGTGCGGAAGTCTGCAGAGCTCCAGGTCACCGGCGAAGAACTCAAGATGCTGGTGGAGCTGACCCGGCAGGAGGGGGCCATCGGGGCCGGTGAGCACGGCCTGATGGAACGGGTGATGGAGCTGGGCGAGGTGAGCGTGCGGGAGGTGATGCTGCCCCGGGTGGACATGCCCTTTTTCCGTCTGGACCGGTCCCGGGAGGAGCTGGTCGGTCTCATCGAAGACTGTCGCCGTGAGTACGTCCCCGTGGGCCGCGGGGGCATCGATTCGGTGGAGGGTGTGCTCTGGTCGGCCCGGGTACTGCTGGAGCCCGAGCGTGGGCTTCCGGAGCTGGTGCAGCCGGTGACCCTGGTGCCGGAGAGTCGGTCCGTGGCCCAGTTGATTGCCGAGTTCCGTGCCGGCGGTCTCCACGTGGCTGTGGTGGTGGACGAGCACGGGGGGACCAGCGGACTGGTGGAGCTGGACGACCTGGTGGAGGCCGTGGTGGGAGAGCTGCCCGACGAACTGGAGCCCCCTCAGACGATGGTGGAGGAGCTGGGGCCACGGAGCTTCCTGCTGGACGCCCGACTGGGCATCCGCCAGTGGGAGGACCTCTTCGACGTGGCCCTGGCCGAGTACGAGGGGATGGGAGCAGCCCGTCCGGTGACGATGGGTGGGTTCGTGACCGCCCTGCTGGGTCATTGGCCCCGGGTGGGGGACCGGGCCCGGTACGGCAACCTCGGCTTCACGGTGACGGAGATGCGCGGTCGGCGGGTTGCTCGTATCCGAGTGGACCTGCTGGGCGAGGGCGAAGAGGGGAAAGTCGGGAACCGCACCCCCGGCGGTGGCATCTAAGCTTTTTGGAGTGGTTGCGATGGTGCTCTGGCTCGTGGCCCTGGCCGCGATTGTTATCGGTACCATCTTCGCGGGGTACTTCAGCGGATTCGAGACAGGACTCTACACGCTCAATCGCGTCCGTCTGCGCCACCGCCGAGAGCAGGGCGACCCCCAGGCTCAGGTCCTGAGCCTGGTGCTGCAGCGGCCGTCTCGGGCCATCGCCACCACCCTGGTCGGTCACAACCTGTGTGTGTACGTGGTGACCGCCATTACCACGAAGCTCTATGAGGGAGTGTGGCCCGACTGGGCGGAAGTGGCCAGCGTCCTTACCCTGGCGCTGCCCCTCTTCCTCCTGGCCGAGGTCATTCCCAAGGAGGTGACCAGGCGAGCTGCAGACAGTCTGCCCTACCGGTTGGCTCTTGGCTTCCGTCTGGCCGAGCGGCTCTTCCGACCGGCGACCGCCGCGTTGGAACGGGTGGCCCGACTGTGCGGGAGGCTGGTGGGAGCCCGGGGCTCGGGTGCCGGTTGGTCTGAGATACCGAGGCTGCGCTACTATCTGGCCCTGGGCCGTCGTGTGGGGGTCCTCAGCTCCGAGCAGACGGAGATGGCCGACAACATCCTTCGCTTGGGTCGCCGGGTGGTGGCCGACTGCATGGTCCCACTGGTCCAGGTGGAGGCCCTGTCCGAAGAGGCGTCGGAGGAGGAGGCCCTGAGCTACCTCCGTGGGTGCCGACACCGTCGGGTGCTGGTGTACCGGGGCCGACGGGCCGAGGTGACCGGGGTGGTGCACGGCCTGGAGCTGCTGATGAGTCCCAGGCGGGAGTGGCCCGAGCGCAGGGCTGGGGTGACCCGACCGCTGGCCCGGCTGACGGGCTCCACGCCGGTGCTGGAGGCGCTGGATCGGCTGCGTCGGCGGGAGCTGGCCCTGGCCGTGGTTGAGGGTGGTCGGGGAGAGGTCGTGGGGCTGGTGAGCATCCAGGACCTGGTGGAGGAGATCGTGGGTCAGTTGAGGGGGCCCGACGGCTCAGACGGTCAGGTCGGGGGAGCAGGCGGGAGCGGGACAAAAAAATGAATTTTCCCTTGACAGGTAGGGCAGGCAGAGTTACAGTGACGCCGATTTTGCGGGTGGAAGGAACGTGACTGGTGACCGTGTCCGGGGGGTCGGTTGTCGTAGGTGACGGGGGAGTTCTGCTGGCGGCCGGAGATCACGCCCTCTTGGCCGGAGGGTCCATCCGCTTGAGAGAACGAGGACGGTAGGCGGGTCGCTCGCCGAGGACCGGGTCGGACAGACACGATTCACCGGGAGACAAGGAGCAGAAGCGGATGGCCCCCAATATTGTCTGGGCGATCGACGTAGGACACAATGAGCTCAAAGCCGTCAAGGCCCAACGCGTGGGCGACCGCGTCCAGATACTCAGCTTCGACCTGGTGGAGTACCGACAGAACCTGGCCGCGCCCGGTGTCGATCGGGACGTGCAGATTCAGCAGGCCGTCCACACCTTCCTGGCCCGCAACGACGTCCGGGGCGCAGCCCTGGCCGTGGTGATGCCAGCACCCAGCGCCCTGGTCCGCTTCATCCAACTTCCACCCGTGGACCGCAGCGCCATCGCCGACATCGTGGAATACGAAGCCCGTCAGCAGATCCCCTTCCCCCTGGAGGAGGTCTGTTGGGACCATGCGGCCATCGACCGCGGCTTCATCCCCGGTGAGCAGGTGGAGGTGGGGTTGTTCGCCCTGCGCAAGGAACTGGCCTACGCCTTCACCAACTGTCTGCGGGTGGCCGGACTGGAACCGGACCTCCTGCAGATCCCCCCCGTCGGTCTCTTCAACTTCGTCAACTTCGACCGTCATCCCGGGCGGGAAGCCGTCATGGTGATGGACATGGGGGTGGAGAACACCCACATCCTCTGTCTGAGCGAGGACACGGTCTGGACGCGCAGCCTGCCCATCGGTGGCCACACCTTCACCCAGGCCATACAACAGGCCCTGGACGTCAGCTACGAGGAGGCGGAAGGGGAGAAGCTCAACGCCCGCAAGAGCTCCCGGGCCCGGGAGATCGCCGAGGCCATCAACCAGCCCATGAGCCGTCTCATCGAGGAGCTGCAGCGCTCCTTGGGCTACTTCCGGTCGCTTCATCCCGACACCCGGGTCGGTTCCATCCTGGCGCTGGGCTCCGGTTTCAGGCTGCCCGGGCTGGCCCGCTACGTCACCGAAGCCACGGGCATCGATATCCACGGTCTGAGCTCCTTGGAGAACTTCGACCTCAGCGCCGCCCGTAACGTCAACTTCTTCAAGCGCTATTCCTCCAGCTTCCCCGTGGCCCTGGGCACCGCCGCCCAGGCGCTGGGAATCATGGGGACGCTGGACAGCACCATGCTGCCGCCGGAAATCATCCGGCGAAAGCTCGTGGCTCAGAAGAAGCCTTGGTTGGTTGCCGCTGCGGCTGCCGTGCTGGCCGTGGTGGGTGTACTGTGCCTGGCCGAGATGACAAGGAAGAGGGGGCTGGAGGGAGCCGACACGAAGCTGGTGGAGCCCGCCAAGGCCAGGGTCGATGAGGTCAAGGCGTTGCGGAATGCTTTCAACGGGGTGTCGGTGAAGGCGGAGGTGGACGGTCTGAATACCATCGGCGCCGTCTTCGCCGACCGGGACATCTGGTTTGCACTCATCGACGAACTGATAAAACCGATACCCCAGGAGCCGGATAACGAGAGCCTTTGGCTCATCGGTTTCCGGGCCACCCACGTCACCGTGGAGGAGGCCGCCCGGGGGTTGGTGGAGATGCCTGCGGAGCTGGCTCGGCTCACCCCTGAGGCCGGGGGCGGAAGTCTGGGTGGTGTGGACAGTGCCAAGATGAACTTCTACCGGCGCCTGGAGGAGATGCGCACGGGTCAGTCCACGGGTCGGCGATTTCGTCGTCCCGGTTTCCTCTCCGGTGAGATGCCCGAGCGGGTGCAGGTCGTGGTGCTCTGGGGAGAGGCCAAGCACGACGACCGAGGTCTCTTCGTCCAAAGGGAGTTCGTGGACAAGCTTGACACATCTCCCCTCTTCTCCTATTCCCAGTTGGTGCACGCCAGTCCGGTCTATCGGTGGGTGGACAGTGCCGGACGGGTTGTGCCCACGGAGATGGTGGAGCGGATGGGGCTCGGACGACGTATGGTCCCCGGGGTGTCGGAGCGGCCCGAGGTGCCCGGACTGACGGAGGTGGAATACACCCAGTTCGTGGCCAAGACGTTTGTCGATCCCCAGGACAAGCTGAAACAGGCCGTGAACGACCAGCAGGACCGCATGAGAATGCTCCTGGAGGAGTACCGAAGCTTGTTTGGCCGGTAAATCGAGGAAGGCAGGTCATGGACTTCCTAAGACGCAACAACTTCTGGGTGGGCGTGGGAGCTCTGTTCGTGCTCGCCCTGGTGCTCTTGCTGTACTGGCGAAACACCGCCGATATGCAGTTTGTGGAGA
>CAZIBA010000292.1:0-4278 GCA_964536795.1 uncultured Planctomycetota bacterium
CAAGAAGGCACTATGAAGTAGGTCGAACCCAAGTGTAGCCAGCGCGGACTGATATACGAAGACAGGTGTCAGAAAGCTCCGAAGTCCTTGTCGCCGTCCGCGCCTGACGCTGGTCTACCTACAGACTACCACGCACTCAAAAGGCCTATAGTGACGTTGTAGCCCATGACCACCAACCTGCCAGGAAACGTGCCTCCCTCCGCAAGAACGGCTGCAGAGGATTCTGACTCCACTCGGAGCCCTCTCCGTGTACAAGGGACCCCGTGGCTACGGTTTACTTCTTCTTGCCCCTATTGTGGGGAACGGTGACGTCGACGGTGGCAGCGGCTGTGTTACCGGTCGTGTCCACGGCCTCGATGGTAAGGGTATGGACGCGCCCCTCGCCCCTGCCAGAACGCTCAGCTCGCAGATTCACCGTGTGGTCCGCCAATGATCTCCCAGTCCGGCTCCGTATTGCCGTCACCAGGGGCGTTGATGGGCTCGTTGCTGCTCACTCCCACAATGCGATAGCCCACATTATTCACCAAGCGTGGACAAGAGTCTCGCCAACTCTTTGTGCGAAAGGAGGTTAGAGCTAAAATCCTCGACTGCCGAAAATGACACACTGTTTCTGGGCAACTGCGGCACCCAAGGGCCTCCTACCGTAAGTGCAGGTGACGCAAAGGATCGCGTCGCAACCCGCCGTGGCGGGCTCTTGCCACGCATAATGTGGGTTAAGGCAGGAGGTGGGTCATGAAATGGGTGACGAGAGCAGGGGCAAAGACGGACCGGGTGGCGTGTCCCTGGCTCATCAAGAAGTTCATCGACGAGGAGGCGGAGTTCCTTTTTGTGCCTCGGGAGGAGGTGTTGGCTGTGGCCGAGCGGGAGGGGGCTATCTCCCTTGATGCCTCCGGCGCCCGCTACACGCGCCGTCAGGGTAAGTGTAGCTTCGAGGTGCTGGTGGAGGAGCACGGGCTCACCGATCCAGCCCTCCTGGAACTCGCCGCCATCGTCCACGCCGGCGGCACCAAGGGGGCTGAAGCCTCACGCCCTGAGGGTGCCGGGTTGAAGGCAGTTGCTGAGGGGTTCAATTTGACCACTCCCGACGACCGTGAGAAACTCAGACTCGAGTTCCCCATTCACGATGCCCTCTATGCCTACTGTCAGCAGGAGGTCTCGGATAGTTGAGTAGCACTCTGAGGCAGGTTCGGCTAATCTGAACGGTTACATTGGCGAAGCCGTGGTGCTCTGGGTGGAAAGGAGATTGTGGGATGAAATGGGTGACGAGAGCAGGGGCAAAGACGGACCGGGTGGCGTGCCCCTGGCTGATCAAGAAGTTCATCGACCCGGAGGCCGAGTTCCTCTTTGTGCCTCGGGAGGAGGTGTTGGCTGTGGCCGAGCGGGAGGGGGCGACCTCCTTCGATGCCCCCGACGCGCGGTACACGCACCGGGACGGCAAGTGCACTTTCGAAGTGCTGGTGGAAGAGCACGGGCTCACCGACGCGGCCCTGCTGGAGTTAGCGGCCATCATCCACGCCGCCGACGTCAGGGAGGAGCAACCTTCGCGTCCTGAGGGCGCGGGAGTGAAAGCCATCGGTGACGGCTTCAATCTGACGACGCCCGACGATCACGAGAAACTGGAATTGCAGTTCCCCATGTACGACGCTCTCTACGCATACTGTCAGAAGAAGTCGTCGGGTGGCTAAGCGGCCTTCCGTGAGACAGCTTTGGCAAATCTGAAAGGCTCTCCCGAGTGAAGCTGAAGCATTTCCTCGGGCTGTGTCTGGTGGACTTCTCGGCCCGGGTTTCCTACAACATGGCCCGTACGCCGGTCCTCCCCCTCTTCGCAGCTGCGTTGGGGGCAGACAAGGCCACGATCGGCCTGGTAGTGGGTGCCTCCACGGTGACCGGCATCTTCCTGAAGGCGCCGGCGGGGGCCATTTCAGACGTCTTAGGCCGGGCGAGGACGCTCTTCCTGGGAGCAGCGGTTTTCGCCTTCACCCCTTTCGTCTATCTCCTGGTGGGTTACGCCTGGACGCTCGTCGCCGTCCGTTTTTTCCACGGTATGGCCACAGCCATCTATGGCCCGGTGATGCTGGCGGCCGTGGCCTCGGTGGCCGGTGCTCGCAAGGGGGAGATGCTTTCCTGGTTCGCGGTAATCAAAATCGCCACCGGGTCGGTAGGAGCCTTTCTGGGCGGTGGGCTGCTCTACCTGCTGGGAGGGAGGGATCCGAGTCTGCTGCACTTCAAGATCACTTACGCTGTGTGTGGCGGCTTCGGTCTGGTGGCGCTGGTCATCGCCTCGATGGTTCTTCCTCGCATTCCGGCGATTGAACCGGTCAAGAAGAAAGGCGGCCAGGCGCTGCGGGGCCTGTGGGAGGTAGTGAGCCACTTTCCCGTGGTGGTCACCTCGGGAGCCGAAGGGGTGCAGAACCTGACCATGGGCGCCCTCAACGCCTTTTTCCCCATCTACGTGGTCCAGGAGTTGGGGATGAATCCAGCCCAGGCTGGCATCCTCTGGATGGTCCTTACTGGGACGAGCGTCGTGGCCAAGCCGGTGATGGGCAGGATCTCCGACCGCTTCGGGCGCCGATGGGTCATCGCATCAGGGCTCATCCTCTGCGCCGTGCCCTTCGCCCTTATCCCCACGACCAGCCGTTTCGTCTATCTGGCGATGTGGAGCATCATATTCGGCGCCGGGGAAGCTTTCGTCACCTCGGCCACCGGGGCCATGGTGGCTGAGCTGACGGCCGAGCGCTCGCTGGGTGCAGCCATGGGTGTCTTTGGCACCATCGCTGACATCGGTCAGGCCCTGGGGCCCATCCTGACCGGGCTGCTCCTCACCAAACTCAGCTACTTCGCCAGCTTCAGCCTGTTGGCAGTGCTGCTGATCGTCTGGACGGTGCTCTTCCTACTGTGCACCAGCCGACCGAGTGGAGCGGTGGAGGTTGCTCCACCTCGTTGACGTCGACACCACCGCGCGTGTGTGTGCTCCCAGCGTGAAGGGCGAGCATCACCCAAAAGGTCCTTACTCTTCTGGCACCAGCCAAAGCGGGTTGGTGTAGAACCAGGCCGTCACCGGGTAAGGCCGTTCGACGTGGGCTGAGCCCCGCGCCCTGAGATAAGCCGGCTGCGACCCCATCTTGACCTCCGTCGTCCAGGTAGTGCGCTCGGCCGATCGGGAACGATCACCTCCCCGAGCTCAGGCGACCAAGCGCACCTCGCCGCCCGGATCCCCAATTAGCTCAATGGTCTCGAGGGGCCTGTTCTCGGCCACGCTCACCGTTACCTCGACAGGCCGGCCGGGAACAACGCTCAGCGACTCCCCCATCATGACCGACTGTCCTCTGGCCGAAGCGGCAAACTCCACCTCTTCCACGATGCCACCGAGCACGAAATAGGAGGCCCCCGAGCGGATGCCACGGAAGAGACCGGCTTCGCTCCACTCTGCGCAGTAGAGGTACGTGCACCTGTAGAAACCGGGCCAGTCCCGTTCCACCCCCTGGACGCCGTTGATGAGGAGGAGGTTCGGCCGACCGCTGTGAAGAGCACCGCGAAGCGCGTCACCAGCGCTGCCAATAGGACATATCCCAGCAACACCTGTAACGTCAGCAGCAGATGGCCTGCAAGGCTCGTCGGATACGCGTAGATGTCTCCGAACCCGAGCGTCGTCATCGTGACGATGGAGAAGTAGAGAGCGCGAAGGGGAACCAGCCAGCTCGGAACGGAGAGCTTACCGTCTGCAAGCAGATTGCTCACAATACCCGGGGGCCATGCCAGGCTGCACACCCAATAGACAAGGGCAAAGGTCGCCGCCAGCCCGAAGAACCAGCCGAGAATGGGTTTGATGGACCGGCCGTAATCAGACATTGCCCAGAACGCGCGCACTGGCCACTGGGCCACTCGATGCTCCTTGTACCACTTCTCCCACCCCAAGCGCCGAACGTTGTACTCCAGGAGTTGCTTCAGGCCCGGCTCCACGCGGGCGTTCTCCAGGCCGACACCATTGAAGTCGGTTTGCCTATCCACAGAGCAATTGTTGAGCAGCGTGGTGCCGTCAACGGCCACCATGCGAAAGTCCGCGCCTTGCAGATGAGCCTCCGCGAAGTTCGCGCCTTTCAGGTGGGCGCCGAAGAAGTCCGCGCCTTCCAGATGGGTCAGCAACAACTCCGCGCCTTCCAGATGGGCGGCAACGAACTGCGCGCCTTCCAGATGGGCAGCCCAGAAGCCCGCGCCTTCCAGATGGGCGGCAACGAACTGCGCGCCTTCCAGATGGGCCTCCTAGAAGAATGCGCCTTC
>CAZIBA010000293.1:0-343 GCA_964536795.1 uncultured Planctomycetota bacterium
GTGGCCTACGTCCGCTTCGCTTCGGTGTACCGGGAGTTCCAGGACCTGAGCGACTTCCAGGACGAGGTCCAGCGCATCAGTGGCGACGCCGGCACCGACTCAGCGTCGGCGGGGAAAGCCCGCGAAGGGCCGACCAGGCCGGACTGACGCCAGACTCGGCGCAAGCACTCGTGGAGACGTGCACAGACGGTGACGGCCAACGGAGTTTGGAGACCTTCGGTGCAGGTTTTGAGCGCAGCGACGTGCAGAGTTCTATTCAGTTGAGACGGCCCGTGGTGCCCAGAGGATGAGGGGCCGGGGGGCCCGGCCCCCCCACAAAAACCCCAAAAGAGAGGGGGTGGTT
>CAZIBA010000293.1:353-4272 GCA_964536795.1 uncultured Planctomycetota bacterium
GGGCGCCCGGGCGCCCCGACACATCAGCAACTTGAGAGGGGGTTGTGACGGTGGTGAAGATTGCCCAGGTGAGGAAGCGGGACGGACGGATCGTCTCCTTTGATCAGAGGAAGATTGCCGACGCCATCTTCAGGGCGGCCCAGGCGGTGGGCGGACAGGATCGGCAGATGGCCGACGAGCTGGCCGCGGTGGTAACCCTCTTCATCGAGCGCTCTTACGAGGGAGGTGACGTTCCGGGCATCGAGGAGATCCAGGACCTGGTGGAGAAGGTGCTGATCGAGACCGGACACGCCCGTACGGCCAAGGCCTACATCCTCTACCGGGACAAACGGGCTCGGATGCGCGAGGCCATCCTGGTGCGCAAGCGGGTCCGGGCGAACGGCTCCTCCACCGACCTCAGCCTGCTGGTGGACCCGGGCACCAAGGACGAGGTGCTCCCCTGGGACAAGGGCAAGATCGCCCTGGCCCTGGAGACCGAGGCGGAGGTGGACCCGATGCTGGCCACCGAGATCGCCGGGGCCGTCGAGCGACGGGTCTTCGACTCCGGTCTGGAGCGCATCTCCACCAGCCTCATCCGCGAGCTGGTCGACAACGAGCTCTTCGACCGGGGCCTGAGCACCACCCTGGAACGCCAGACCCTCATCGGTATGCCCAGCTTCGACCTGGAACAGCTCATCTTCTCCAAGAGCAAAGAGAACAGCAACATCACGGCCAACAACCCCGAGGCCATCAACCTGGCCATCGCCGAGAACACCCTGAAGCAGTTCGCCCTGAAGAAGGTCTTCAGTCCCGAGGTGGCCGAGGCCCACCTGGCCGGTCGCATCCACCTGCACGACCTGGGCTACCCCACCCGGGTCTACTGCTCCAGCCACTCCCTGGAGTACCTCAAGAAGTTCGGCCTCCACCTGGGCAACCTGGACACCTCCTCGGCCCCGGCCAAACACGCCCGCACCCTCACCGGACACCTCAACACCTTCCTGGCCTCCATGCAGGCCTACTACGCCGGGGCCCTGGGTGTGGGCTACATCAACATCCTCTACGCCCCCTACCTGGAGGGCGCCGACTACGAGGAGATGAAGCAGGAGGCCCAGCACCTCATCTTCAGTTGCTCCCAGAGCGCCTTCTCCCGGGGTGGGCAGACCCTGTTCCTGGACTTCAACGTGCACACCGGGGTGCCCAGCTACATGCGCGACACCCCGGCCATCGGACCCTCGGGTGCGCCCACCGGGAAGACCTACGGGGACTACGAAGAGACGGCCCAGATGTTCCTCCGGGCCCTGCTGGAAGTCTGGCGCGAGGGTGACCAGTACGGTCACCCCTTCGCCTTCCCCAAGTGCGACCTGCACGTCAACCACGAGACCTTCAGCGACCCCGCCCAGCGTGAGGTCCTGGCCCACGCCTGTCAGATCGCCAGCGAGAACGGAGCTCCCTACTTCGTCTTCGACCGTGACGCGGTGACCCTGTCGGCCTGCTGCCGACTGCGCACCACCATCCGTGACAGTCACATGCTCAAGCACCTGGAGTCCATGCGCTTCTGTGGCTTCCAGAACGTCACCGTGAACCTGCCCCAGTGCGCCTACCGGGCCGGCCCGGGCAACGAGAAGGGCCTGTTCGAAGAGATCAGCAAGATGATGGACCTGGGCATCCAGGCCCACCACGAGAAGAGGCGGTTCATCGAGAGGCTGATGGCCAGTCCGGAGCTGCCCCTCTGGGAGATCGGCAAGACCGCTGCCGACGGTCGTCCCTACGTGGACCTGGACCAGGCCACCTACATCATCGGCCTCATCGGTCTCAACGAGTGCGTCCAGTACCTCTACGGCAAAGAGCTCCACGAGGACGAGCACGCCTTCTACAACGGCATCAAGATCGTCTCCTTCATGAAGATCAAGGCCGACGAGGAATCCAGACGGACCGGACTTCACCTGGCCCTGGAGGAGTCCCCGGCGGAGAGCGCCAGCCGACGCCTGGCCAAGATCGACCTGCGCACCTTCCCCCAGGCGGCCCAGGTCATCCCCGGCGACCTGAACAGCGACGAAGCCTACTACACCAACTCCATCCACCTGCGGGCCGACGCCCAGGTGGACCTGGTCACCCGCATCCGTCGACAGAGCCTGTTCCATCCGCTCATCGAGTCCGGGGCCATCATCCACGCCTTCGTCGGAGAGCAGCGGCCCCCGGCGGCCAGCATCTTCAGCCTGGTGGAGAAGACCTTCTCCAAGACCAAGGCCGCCCAGCTCACCGTCTCCCCCGAGTTCACCATCTGCAACGACTGCCATCAACTCATGCACCGACTGACCGACGCCTGTGACCACTGCGATTCGACCGACGTCTACGGCGTCACCCGCATCGTGGGCTACTACAGCCGAGTCAACAACTGGAACAAGAGCAAGTTAGGGGAACTGAAGGACCGGCACGGGGGGAACTACGCCTTGGGCGCCGTCCCCGCCAGCGAGGTGACCGAACCAGCCCGCTGACGCTGCCCGAGAGGAGGGATTCCTGGTGACTCAATCCGTACCTCAGACCAACGGCCTGCGTGTCAGCATCTTCGGCAAGGCCGACTGTGACCTGTGCCAGAGCGCCAAACGCAAGGTCCAGTTTTTCCTCAACAAGTGGGATATGACCGACCGCGTGGAACTGAGGTTCCACGACGTGGACACCCTGGACGGACTCACCGAGGGGGCCTATTTCGACGCCACCGACGTCCCCGCCACCCTGGTCCTGGCCCAGGGGAACCTGGTGGCCCGCTGGGATGCCTCCATCCCCCCCTCCGAGGGGTTGCGTCAGGCCTTGACTGAATGTTAGAATAAAACAGGAAGCGAAGAGCGCCGCGCTGCAGTTTCGCCTGCCGTCGCTTGGCAAGACTGTGCGGACGCGCGTGCATTGGTCTCCGCTGTGCGCCGCGTTCCCTTAGTGTGAAAGGGGGTGCCCGGATCATCTTGACGGACGAGCTGATCAAGGAGGCCTGTCGCAACGGCAAAATCCTGATCGACCCCTTCGAGGACCGACAGGTCCAACCGGCCACATACGATCTGCGAATAGGCTCCCAAGGCGCCACTCTCACGGGCAAGAAGCTCGTCGACATAGAAAGGGAGGGGTACCTTGTCCTGGAGGGAGGTGATTTTGGCATCATCGTCACCCTTGAGGAGCTTAGACTTGACACGCAACATGCAGCCCGTTTTGGCCTGAGGTCGAAGTATGCAAGGCGGGGGTTGCTCGCAACGACAGGGCCCCAGGTCGACCCGGGGTATCACGGTAGGATTATACTTGGGCTGAGCAATCTCACCCCTGACCCGATATCTCTGCCGTTCAAGGATGACATAATCTCTGTGGAGTTCCACCGGCTGAACCAACCCGCGAGCCGCCCGTACAGGGGGCCATACCAGGACAAGCTTGAGCTGCGCCCCGAAGACATCGGGTTTATCGTGGAGCGACAAGGTGTGGCCTTGCCCGAGGTCATCAAGACGCTCAGCGCCTTGAGCGCGGACGTGCGCGGTCTCACCGACAGCGTAAAAATCCTACACGGAAGCATCGCGAACCTCCAGTGGACTATACCGATTGTCATCGCTATCGGAATGGCAATCATAGCAATAATCGTCGGACTCAAATAGCCGCTTGTCCGAACAGACGAGTTCCAATGGGCCTGTTCCTGGAAGGCGCACGTGAAGCAAGGTCGGAACCACGTTACCAGCCTCCGAGGGACCGCGACGTGACCGACATACCCATTCGAGGGTTTCTGCCCAACACGCTCATCGACTGGCCGGGTCGGCTGGTCGCCGAGCTCTTCCTGGGCGGCTGCAACCTCCGCTGCCCCTACTGTCACGCCGCTGAGCTCATCGGGGAGGCGCCCGGGGCCGAGGTCTTCGACCTGGACTTCATCCTGAAGCACCTGGGCGAGGAGGCCGACTGGCTGGACGGCGTG
>CAZIBA010000294.1:0-4265 GCA_964536795.1 uncultured Planctomycetota bacterium
TGCGGCCACGCTCATGACCGACGGTGCCCGGCGTCTCGAGAGGGGGGGAGCCGACTTCTTACTTCTCTGTACCAACACCATGCACAAGGTCGCCGATGCTGTCGCAGAAGCCATAGGTATCCCCCTGGTCCACATTGCAGACGCGACCGCGGACGCGATTCACGCGGCCGGGATTGGGTGCGTCGGCCTGCTCGGGACGAGATTCACGATGGAGCAGGACTTCTATAGGGCCCGTCTTGCGGAGCGGCACGGTCTCGACGTCGTCATCCCGAACGAGACGGACAGGACCGTGGTCCACGACATCATCTACGAGGAGCTGTGCGTTGGCGTGGTGAAGGCGGAGTCGAAGCGAGCGGTGGTCAGGGTCATCGATGACCTGGTGAGCCGGGGCGCTGAAGGGATCGTGCTGGGCTGCACTGAACTCCCGCTCTTGGTCACGTCCTCCGACGTTTCCGTCAGACTCTTCGACACGGCAGCCATCCACGCGGCCAAGGCCGTAGAGCTGGCCCTGAGCGTGGAGGATTGCTGAGCTCCGTGCCACCAAGGGGACACGTTCGGCCATCGTAGCCATAGGCTGCTCTGGCGAAGTCGGCGCCTGCCCGAGCGCGCGTGAACCGACAGCACGAGTCATTCGTAGCCGACGCAGAGGGCGATTGCCGCCACGATCTCAGAGAGCTCGGCTGCCCGCACTAGTCCGGCCTTTGCCGTGAACCTTTTTACCGACACGGCTTTAACCTGGGAAGCATCTGCGGCTGACGCCTTGGAGAGGCCACGCTTCTTACTGGCAGGCAAGCGGATCACCCAAGGGAAGAACTCGTACTCGGATTTCCAGCCCGTGACGGGCACGACAATCCGCATATTCGTGCGCCCGATGGCGTCCTCGTTAACAATGACCGCTGGGCGTGTCTTCTGGATCTCCGACCCTACGGTCGGATCGAAGCGCACGTACCAGATCTCACCCCTTCGGGGTTTTGCCTGCTTCTCAGTCATGCAGGTCGTCCTCCCCGAAGGCCTCGAAATCAGTTAGTTCGCGATTCTCGCGATACTCCTCTTCCGCCAGTGCCGCCGCCTTGGCCAGGATCCCCTGGCGCCGAGACCGAGGCAGCCTCATGAGTTCCCTTGCAGACACGAACGGACGTGGCTCGGGACCCAACAGCTCATCAACGTCTTTGGTGCAGCCAGGGGAAAACTCCTCCGCCCTTTCCTCAGTGATGATCCCCTCCGCCAACGCGCGAAGGGTCATCTGCTGGAGCCTGGTGGATTGCTCATCTCCATGGAAATCCACTGGTTCGTGCTTCTTCCACTTCTTCACGGCAAACGCCCTGAGAGCGACGTCACGAGTGTTCTTGCGGATGATCTCAAGGTCGCAGAGCCGGTACAGCCATGCTTGCATGCTCAACCCATACTTCTGTTTGAGGAGCGCCAGCTCTCTCAAGGTTACCCTTCGTCGCTGCATGCCCAGCTCCTCGCGAACGGTGTCCGCAGGAGCCAACAGCCCCCCCGCGAATCTGTAGGCCAGAGCCTCTTCTCGATCAGCTGAAACGTCGCTCGCGTCCATCATGAGGTGCCCGAGCTCGTGCCCAAGATCGAGGCGCCGCCGGTCATCGGGAATGTTCGAATTCACGACGACCAGGGGGAACGCCCCGTTCACCCACCCACACAGCCCGTCAAACCTGACACCGTTGGCGCAATACGCCACTACTAGGCCGCCGTGGCTCTCGATGGTCTGGGTAAGACTCTCAATAGGACCATCCCCCAGACGCCACACTGCCCGCAGCTCTGCTGCTGCCCCCTCGGCCTGCTCCCCAGTCGTAACAGCGCGCAGATTGGGGAATTCCGGCTTCTGCCCCGGAAAGAGGATTGCCTGCAGATACATCTGCCGTTCCGCGACAGACTGTGCGAGTGCCTTGATCGCGCCCTTCTCGCGTTCCCGGAGTGCCGCCTGGCACCGGTAAGCGCCCCACTGGATGGTCACCTTCGGCTCATCCAGGAAATACTTGGGCTTGACCGCCAGGGCCTTCGCCAGTCTCATCAAGACCTTCGGGCGAGGTGTGCGCTTGCCATTCTCGTAGTTGGAGAGTGCCTGTCTGGACAGAGTCTCACCGAGACCCTCTAGCCTCGCGGCCACTTCACCGAGAGTCAGGCAGGCAACCAACCGCGCCTGTCGGATGCGCTCACCGATCATTCGGCTTCCTCCCGTTGATGAACCCGAGAAAAGGGACGTCCTTGTCAACGTTGACTATTATACGCGAATCCGGCGAGTTGTCAACGGGCAGAATTGCTTTTTCTTCAGTTTCCTGCGGATGCTCCTCTGCAACTGGCATTGCATCCTTCACAGGCGGCCTGCGGTGTGCCACCGGTGTGCAACGCGTCCTGGTGGTTTGTGTAAGGCTTGTTCTACCAGTATGTTACGTCGGTCGCACACTGGGTTCAAATCCCGTTGGGGCTGCCATCGACATCTCTGAGGCCATGTGTTGGCCGCGCTCCGATAGGCCGGTTACCCTCCAACATTCCCCTGGCAACTTCACCGTCGTCGAGGATGAGCGGAGGATGGTGTTTCAGGCCTATCGCAAGGACGGCGGCGTCCGCGAGAGGCTGCTCGAACGTCCCGGACCAAAGCCAGAGTGACGGTGGCGAAAGGCAGCTCGGGTGGGTTCGTCGCCTCGCCTCCCGTTCAGCGCGGCGGGGTGGGGGGAATAGGCAGGACAGCGTCGGCTGGGGTGGCCTGCTTGGCCTTGGCTTTGGCGATGGTTTCGTAGAGTCGGTCCAGGTCCTGACGGGCGCGAGGATAGGTGCGGAAGTCTCCGCTGGCGGGGCGGATGGCGTCGTAGATGAGGTTGCGATCTTTGAGAATGTCGTCGGAGGAGATGTCGAAGCGCACGACCGCGTAGCGGGTCACGTCGTCGCGCTCGGTGAGGTCCGACCAGGACGTGGGCCACTGGCCGTCGTGCTCGTGCACGTAGGCGCGCACGGCGCGGATGACGCTGGCGGTGACGTACTCGCTCTTCACCTCGTGAAGCTGCCGGGACACCCTGTGAACCACGAAGGCCCCGACGAGCAGCGCGACCAGGACGATGGCTCCCAGGACGACGCTCTCGACGTCCCACGTCCTGGGGGTCTCCATCACAGGGCCACCACCTCTCCGGTCTCCCGACTGCGGATGGCGGCGTGACTGAGGAGGCTGGCCTGCCAGGCGTCCGTGGCGTCGGCGTTCCCCGGCGTCTCGCCGGTAAGAACGCACTGGGCGAAATGGTCGATTGCCGCCAGCCAGCCCTTGTCCACCATGTAGTTCCACATCTGTCCGCTTCGTAGAAACCGCTCCCGTTCCCGGACGTCGGGAGGCGGGGTATCGGTGGGGTCCCCGAGCTCACTGCTCAGCTCCCAGGACGTCCGCCTGAGCGCGTAGAGGGCCTCGGCACCGACCTTCCCGAAGAGGTGCTTGTGGGTGTACTCGTGGTCGGGATGGCTGTGGCCGGCGAAGCGCTCGACGGCTGACGCCCCCGGGTGGCCGAAAGAGCGAAGCTCCACGAACTCCTCCACCGTCACCCCGCCACCCTCACTGATGAGCTCCAGGCGTTCCTTGGGCATGTCCCGGGTGGCGTAGCCGCTGTTCATAATGGCGGCCACGCAGCCCGACCGGAACTTCAGGGTGAGCAGCTCGTCGTCGTCGCGCGACTGGACGCAGTAGATGGACTCCACGTCGGAGTCGGCCAGCCAGCGGAGCACGTCGAAGACGTGGCAGACCTCGTGGATGACGCGGACGCCCGGCGGATAGTTCCGGCCCCAGCCGTGGACGTAGGTGTCGCTGATGCGGTAGTAGATGTTCCGGGGTCCGCCGTCGGCCCAGGCCAGCTCCTTGGCCCGGACGTAGGCGGGAGCGAACCGACGGTTGAAGTCCACGGCCACGAACCTCCCCGTCTCCTGCTGTGCCTCGACGACGGCCTGGCACTCCTCGCTGGTGGAGGCCAGGGGCTTCTCCACGTAGACGTGCTTGCCCGCCTGGAGCGCCTCGACGGTGAGGGGGGCCTGCACGTCCTCCCTGGTGGCCACCACCACGGCCTGGATCTCCGGGTCGGTGAGCACCTGATTGTGGTCGGTGGTGGAGCAGGGGACCTGGTACTTCTCCTGCATCCGCTTCAGCAGGTCCTCCCGCAGGTCGCAGACGGTCTTCAGGTGAGCGTGGGGCGCCCGGGTGAGGTTGGGAAGGTGCTGCGACTGGGCGATGCCACCCACGCCGATAAGAGCAAACACAGCTTTGTTCATCT
>CAZIBA010000295.1:0-4248 GCA_964536795.1 uncultured Planctomycetota bacterium
CCAGGAGCATCGACCCGAGGACTGTCCCCAGTGCCGAGACGGCGTCCCCCTGGTGGAGCCCGATCTACTCCATGGCGAGGGGAGGGCAGGGGTCTGATGAACAGCATGACCGGCTTCGGTGTGGCCCGTCGGGAGGTGGCCGGCGGGATGCTGCGGGTCGAGGTGCAGAGCCTCAACGGACGCTATCTGTCGCTTCGCCTGCACCTGCCCGACACGCTGAGAGACCTGACGCCGGCCGTCGAGACCAAGCTCAAGGCGGCCTTTCACCGCGGGTCGGTGCACTGCCGGGTGTCGCTGGAGCCCGGCGAAGAGGCCCGCAGCCAGATGGTGAACCTCGATGCCCTGGAGGACCTCTGCCGGTCCCTCCAGGAGCTTCGCCGTCGGCTGGGCCTCGCCGGCGAGGTCTCCCCCGAATGGCTGCTGGCCGTTCCCGGGCTGGTGGAGCAACTGCTGGTCCCGAAGGTCGAGGAGATGGAGTCGGAAGTTCTGGCCGCGGTGGACGAGGCCATCGCCCGGGTCCGGGAGCTGCGGGCCTCGGAAGGGGCCAACATCCGGGAGCACCTTAGCCAGCACTGCCAGGCTATCGGTCGGATGACGACCGAGCTTCGTCAGCGGGCGCCCGCTGCCGTTGCCGGCTACCGGGACAGGCTGCGGGACCGGGTGGGGGAGCTGCTGGCGGGCACCGGGGTTCCGGTCGAGGAGGAGGCGCTGGAACGGGAGGTGGCCTATCTGGCCGAGCGCTCGGACGTGACCGAGGAGCTCAACCGGATCGAAAGCCACCTCAAAGAGCTGGACCGAAGCCTGAAGGCCGAGGAGCCCCAGGGCCGGAAACTGGAGTTCGTGGGCCAGGAGCTGGGTCGCGAGGTGCACACGGTGGGAGCCAAGGCGGCCGACCCTGAGATGGCTGGTCTGGCCCTGGCCCTGCGTCAGGAGGTGGAACGGATCCGGGAGCAGGGGGCCAACGTGGAGTAGCAGTCGCAGGTCGCGCCTGGCACGTCCGCAGTCAACTGACCTGCAAGCCTTTGAGTGGCACCTTGAGGAGAGGACGGGCACTGTGGCTCAACCCATCGGTGAAGAGGAAGTCGTCGCCAAGATCGGCGGCCGGTTCAGGCTGACGGCCCTGGTACAGAAGCGCATGCGGGAGCTGACGGCCGGGGCCCGGAAACTGGTGGAAACCGACGCCACCGACCTCCTGCAGGTGGTCTATCAGGAGATCCTGGAGGAGAAGATCGACGCAGGCCCCCCTGAGGCGGAGCTGGACGAGGCCACCGTGCGGGCCGCCCTGGACGTGGAGGAATAGGCTGCCGCGCCTCGCAGGTTCCCGGAGCTGCGAGTCCCCGACCTGGAGCCTTGTGACCGTGTGAGGTGAGAACCGATGAAAGGCCGTCGCATCGTCGTCGGCGTGACCGGTGGCATCGCCGCCTACAAGACGGCTTCCCTGGTCAGCCTGCTGGTCCGCGGGGAGGCCGAGGTCCGGGTGGTGATGACGGAGAACGCCACGCGCTTCGTCGGTCCCCTCACCTTCCAGACCCTCTCCGGGAACCGGGTCGTCACCGACCTGTTCGTCAGCGCCGAGGAGTGGGACTCCCAGCACGTGGTCCTGGCCCGTTGGGCCCAGGCCCTCGTCGTGGCCCCGGCCACGGCCAGCTTCATGGGCAAGCTGGCGGGAGGCATCTCCGACGACGCCCTCACCTGCACCGTGCTGGCCACCGGGGCCCCGGTGCTCCTGGCCCCGGCCATGAACGGCCAGATGTGGCGACACCCCGCGGTCCGGCGCAACCTGGAGCTTCTGCGGAAAATGGGCTGCCACTTCGTCGGTCCGGACGAGGGCCGATTGGCCGACGGGACCATCGACGTCGGCCGAATGAGCGAGCCGGAAGACATCGTCGAGGCCCTGGAGGCGATGCTGGCCCGGGCCGGCGGGTCCGGGTAGGGGAGGGGTCGGTGGAGAGCGTCCGCGTCGTGGTCAAGCGCCGGGCCGGCACCGAAGACCTGGGCCTTCCCGCCTACCAGACGGCCGGCTCCAGCGGCCTGGACCTGCTGGCCGCGGTCCAGGAGGACCTGGTGCTGACCCCGGGCGAGACCCAGCTCGTACCCACCGGCCTCTTCGTTGAGATCCCACCGGGCTACGAGGCCCAGGTGCGCCCGCGAAGCGGCCTTGCCCTCCGCCACGGCCTTACCGTGGCCAACGCCCCGGGCACCATAGACAGCGACTACCGTGGCGAGGTGGGGGTCATCCTCATCAACCTGGGACGGGAGTCCGTCACCGTGGTCCGCGGTATGCGCATCGCCCAGATGGTCATCCACCACGTGGTGCGGGCCGAGCTGGTGGAGGGCGAGCCCAACGACACGGCCCGGGGCGCCGGTGGCTTCGGCCACACCGGTGCGTGAGCCCGAACTCAAGATTCGCACTTCCTCGGCCGATACTTCCGATAAGAAGCACGAGAGAGGGATTTGGTGCGCCCAGAGCGCACCCACCCCTGCTCTGGGGAGAAGAGGCGTGGTGTCCAGCGAGGTCCAGCCAGCTCGACCGACACTCTCGGCGGCGCGGGCCGCCGGCAGCGTTGCGCTCCTGGCCCTGGCCGTCTTCCTCACGTTGTCCCTTTTCTCCTTCAACCCCCACGACCCACCTGACGCCGACTATCCGGCCAACACCGTCATCGTCAACTCCTGTGGGCGGGTGGGCGCCTGGGTGGCCAAGGAGCTGCTCCTCTACCTGGGTGGCGGGGCCTACCTGTTGGCGCTCCTGGCCTGCTTCTGGACCTACATGCTCATCCGCCGACAGCCCGCCGGCCGCGCCCGGCGGACCTTGCTGGCCGTGGGCGCCAGCATCGTCAGCAGCAGCACGCTGCTGGCCGTGCTGGCCGAGACGGGCCCATTCCGCTGGCTCTCCACCACCCGCATCCCTTCGCCCGGCGGCGTCGTGGGTGCCAGCGTGGGCGGGGTGCTGCTGGAGCTGCTGGCCTTCTGGGGGACCTTGCTCCTGCTGGCCACGGCCGTCCTAATAGCGGCCATCCTGGCCACCGACCTGCTGCTCGTCCGTTGGGCCACGGCCGTCTGGCGGGGGCTCCGGGGGGTACTTGCCCGCATCGGTGAGCACGTGGCCGAGCGCCGAAAGGCCATCGTCCTCACCCGGGCCATGGTCTCGGCCAAGAAGCGGCGACGGACCCTGGTCCGTAGCGGCGGGGCCTCGGCTCCCGAGGTGCCGGTGGTGAGCCGGGCGGCGGCCGAGCTGGGCCTGGCCCTGGAGATGGCCGACGTCACGCCCAGGTCTGCCCCGGTGCAGGCCGACCTGAAGGACGGAGAGCCCCAATCCGTTGGGAAGTCGACCCGGATCAGTGAGGAGCAGGCCGAGGCCCTGCCAGCGGCCGACCTGCTACCCTACGAGCTGCCTCCCATCGACCTGCTGGATGAGCCTGAAGAGGTGGACGTGAGCAGTCGGGAGGAGGTCGTCCAGGAGAAGGCCAGCGTACTGGAGCGCTGCCTGGCCGAGTTTGCGGTGTCGGTGGAGGTGGTAGGCATCCGTTCCGGACCGGTCATCACCCAGTACGAGCTGGCCCTGGCCCCGGGGACCAAGGTGGGCAAGCTGCTGGCGTTGCGCGACGACATCTCCATGGCCCTGAAATCGACCAGCGTGCGCATCGTGGCCCCCATCCCCGGTCGGGGGACGGTGGGTGTGGAGGTGCCCAACGTTGAGACGAACCTGGTCCGTCTACTGGAGCTGGTGCAGGTCGTGGACACGGAGAAGATGCACATCCCCCTCTTCCTGGGCAAGGACGTCTCCGGCCACCCGGTGGTGAGCGACCTGACCCAGATGCCCCACCTGCTCATAGCCGGCTGCACCGGCTCGGGGAAGAGCGTGTGCATCAACAGCATCATCCTCAGCATCCTCCTCACCCGGGGGCCCCGGGAGCTCAAGCTCCTGCTGGTGGACCCGAAGATGGTGGAGCTCTCGTCCTTCCGCGACCTCCCTCACCTCTTCTGTCCCGTGGTCACCGACATGAAGAAGGCGGCCAACATCCTGGCCTGGGCCGAGCGCACGATGGACGAGCGCTACGAGCTGCTGGCCGGGGTCAAGGTGCGAAACATCGCCACCTTCAACCAGCTCATTGATGTGGTGGTGCGCTGGCGCCTGCGCATCGACGACCCGGACGTCCGGGCCGAGGACATCCCCTACCCACTGCCCTACGTCGTCATCGTCATCGACGAGCTGGCCGACCTGATGATGCTCAACCGGACCGGTGAGGT
>CAZIBA010000296.1:0-4234 GCA_964536795.1 uncultured Planctomycetota bacterium
GGGCATCCGCCACTCGGTGTGGGGGACGTTCTCGCCCCAGCGGTAGTCGACGCCGTCCCAGGACTCGGTGGTGTTGAGGTTGTTGGGATGGGCGCCCGGCGAGACGATGCCTCCGGTGTCGTGAAGCTGGGCGTGGGCGTCGGCGAACTTCTTCTTGTACTCGCTCAGGGCCTCGGGCTTCTCACCGAGGACGAGGGGGTTTCCCAGGCGGACGTGGGCATCGAAGATGAGCGCGCCACAGTACCAGAAGGGCTTGTCGTGGTAGGAGACAAAGCTGTGCCAGGAGCCGGCTTCCCAGAAGGAGGGCAGGCCCCACTCGCGCATCGCGGCCATGTAGGTCGGGGTCCAGGCCCCACCCCCCTGGATGTAGGTGCAGGGGTTCTGGCCGAAAACGCGCCTGATGTCACGGACGCCACTGCCTTCCCGACGGATGGTCTCGGCGACGGCCTCCGTCCAGGGCCGACCCTCACAGTACTCGGGCGGGACGGGGTGCTTGGAGTGGTAGTTGGTGTGGTAACCGATGGAGTGCTTCTTCAGGGCATCAATGACGTCGGTGCGGCCGGTCCGCTCCCAGTGGCGGGCCAGCTCGCCCACGGTGATGAAGGTGGCCCTGACGCCGTTTCTGTGAAGGATGTCGGCGATGTCCCTGGTCACGTCGTCGGTGGCCGGCAGGACGTAATCCTCCGTGTCGAAGCGGTACATCACGTAGACGGTTGCCACAGCAAGCTCCTTCTCAAACCAGGGTCACGCCATAGTCCAGGTACTCCTCGAAGGCCCCCAGCACCGGCTCCAGGACGTGGCCCGGGGTCACGCTGGTGTGGTGGCGGTGACCCAGGTAGCCGATGGTTTGAAGGACGTCCTGGAGCTCTTCGATCTCGGCCACGCCGGCGCAGCCGAAGAAGTCCGGGGGGATGGGGTCGTCGGTGAAGCGCCCCTGGCCCAGGTAGAACTCCAGCTCACCGTCCTCGGTCATCAGACTGCCGAAGGTGAAGGGCGTCGGTGCGATGCGACCGACGTTGCAGCCGAAGCCACAGTCCACACCCGCGGCGTTGGTCAGGATGGCGTGGTCGGTGATCCGTCCCTTGCCGGTCATCATCTGCTGAGGCACCGGCCCGCAGTGGAAGAGGATGCACTTCTCCTCGTCCTCACCGTAGTTGTTGTTCCAGTCCAGACAGGCCGCTACGCTTCCGCTGGCCAGCCGAAGCGCGTGCATGGTCACCGCGTTGCCGACGTCCACCTCGCAGGCGGCGGGGATCCCGCGGTCGTTCATCTCGCTCAGAAGCACGCAAGGCGAGATGCCAAGCTGCTGCTGCATTTCCACCCAGCAGCGCACGGCCAGGCACGTCATACCGTACTCCTCCACCACGGCGTCGAGCACCACGCCGAGCCTGACCAACGTGTCCAGGGCCTTTCTCGGCACCCCCTTCCACGAGCTGTACTTCTTCAGAACCGATGCCTTCGCCTTGACCTCCCTCGAAGAGGCCTTCAGCGCCTTCATCCGGGCGAAGACATCGGACAGGTCCAGCGTCTCCACCGTGATGCCGTGACGCTGGAGGGCCAGCTCGTCGATGCGGACGGTCTTGAAGGCGGTGGTCCGTGCGCCGATGGCCCCGACGACCACGTCCTTCATCCCGCCGACGACCCGGCAGATGCGGTCGAAGACGTCGACGTTGCCGGCGAAGGTCTCGCTGGTAGGATGGACGGTGTGGGGCTTCAGGGCCGTGAAGGGAAGCCCGTACTGATAGAAGACGTCCATGATGGAGAACTTGCCACAGAAGGCGTCCCGACGTAGCTCGGGGGCCATCTTGGTCAGCTCGTCGGGGTAGGCCTGGATGAGTATGGGCACGTCGGCATCCTTGAGCGCGGCGACGGCTCCCGTCTCGTCTCCGAAGTTGGGCAGACAGAGAATGACCCCGTCGTAGTTCCCTCGGTTCTTGCGCAGAAAGTTGGCGTAGACCTGTCCCTCCTGCGGGGTCTCCACGGCGCCGTGACGGGTGGCTTTGGGGTCCAGCGCGATGGTCTCGTGCCCCAACTTCTTCAGGGCTCCGGTCAGCTCCCTGCGGGCAGCTGCCTGGAGCGCCGCCGGGAAGAAAGCCCGGTTGCCGAAAAACAGAGCAAAGGTACTCTTCTGAACGCTCATGCTCTCCTCCCTCTCCTGCGCCATCTCGGCGTTCTCAACGACCGTCAAGCTTCGCTTGTCCCCGGTGTACGCACTGCCTCCCGGAGAGGCAAGGGGCTTAAGCCCCTTGTCTTCTGGACTGGCGTAGGCGCAAGACAAAGTGGCCGGGGCACCCGGTACGATGGGACAGTGTAACAGGTGGGTCGCCGGCTGTCAGCTACTCTTGAGGCGCGGCGCTCAGTCGTCGGACGGCCCCGGCCAGCACCAAGACGGCCGACCAGAGGGCGTCCACGGGCAGGTACGCACCGACACCCCTGTCGAACAGGAACGTTATCCGGGCCGGGAACTCGTCGTCGGCCAGCCACAAACCAAGACACACCGTGAGCTTGGGGAAAACACTCACCTGCACACCCACGTCGCCTAACTCGTAGGGCCTGCCCCCCAACCGGTGCACGATGCCCCGGAACCGGTCGCCGTCGGCGCCGAAGAGCGCACCCAGGGCCTCACCGGGCAGCGCGTGAGGCCCCCGGAAGAAGACCTCACCGTAGGGCAGGCGCTGCACCGGGACCAGCTCGCCGGTCAGCCCCCCGTCCCCGGCCGAGAGCAGGTACTGCACCGTGGCCACCGAGAGGAAGTAGTCCACGGGGATGACCTCGGGCCAGGCCGAGGTCAGCTCCTCGGTCTCGGGGTCCACCCAGACCCGGTTGCCCAGCAGCGGGACCTGGTAGCGTCCGTCGTCGCACAACTCCACCAGGGCCCCCGCGGTCACCGTGTCCGGGTCGCGTTGGCGGAGCCGTCGCCAGAGCTCAGCATCGATCATGCAATCTTCGCTTGTCTATAGTGTATCCGCCGGCCGGCGGACCTGCCGGAGAAGCCCTTCTCTGCGAAGCAGCGAGGCCGCTTCGCTACGAAGCACGAGCGGCCCGACGGGTCCGTACGGAAGAGTGGCGGTGCCACGTCGGCTTGCTTCAACTGGTGCTCCCGTCCGCAACTGCCTTCGCGACGGGTTCTGCCTCCTGCTTGGGCCGGGGCTTCTTGAGCCACCGTCCCTTCTCGTCCTGGATGTACCAGCCAGGCTGGGCCTTCTTCTGCCAGCTCTCGGCGAAGGCCTTCTGGACTTCGGAAAGCTTCTCCGGGTCGAACTTGTTGGCCCGCAGGAACTCCCTGTAGAGGGTCATGCGGTCCTCGTTCTCGGCCTTGATGAGCTTCTGAAGCTCCGCCCGCTCCTTAAGCGAAAGCCCCCCGGTGCCCAGCAGCTCCAGGAGCCCCAGGTTGCTCTCACCTGTGCGTCCGGCCTGGTAGTGGGGAAGCAGTTGGGGAAAGCGTTTCAGCAAGCTCTCCTTGATTCGCCGGATGGTGGCCGTAGTCACCTCTAACTCTCCCCCCGTCAGGATGACGGTCGGGCTTGGCCCGGCCCCCGCACTGTCCGGCCAACTCGCCAGCAGGACCCGACCCCTCACACCGGTGAGGCCCCCGGTCCTACCACTCTTATCGGAGGAACTGGTCGCCGGCGAGGGGAGCTCCGGACGGACGTCCTCCACGATTGCGTCGGCGGCCTCACCCAGCGTCTCCGGGCTGGGCCAGGAGACGTAAACGTTCACGCTGGCGCAGTACAGGCCGACCGTGGCCAACGTCAGGATTCCCAGGACGCCAGGCAGACGTCGCATTGGCTCTCCTCCTCGCTTGACTTGTCTCGGGTGTACGCACTGCCTGCCCGAGAGAAGCTCTTGACTCGACTCACCGGTGGGCAAGCTGAGAGTGGCGGTGCCACCTCGCTGGACCGCGATCCACTTCGTGGTCCGCAGCTCCCCCCAACGAACCCACGTCACCGCTCTCGCAGGCATTCACCGAACGTCGATCTTCGGACCCTCCTGCAGCCCCGTGCGCAGCCCCTCCCAGATGCGGGGCCAGTCGGCGCCCCCCTCGGGGACCGGCTCGAACACCACGTTCAACGGCCGCAGCCCCCAGCGACCCACTATGAACAGCTCACCCTCCGGGATGGGGGACTCCAGGGCCTCGCCGATCACGCCCAGCAGCGGTCCCAGAAGGGGAATGGGAATCTCCCCCCTCTCCGACAGCAACTCCCGGGCCGTCCCCCGCACCCACAGACGGTCG
>CAZIBA010000297.1:0-4230 GCA_964536795.1 uncultured Planctomycetota bacterium
CCGCTTCGCAGAGCAGCAGGCGGAGAAGAGCCTGTCGAAGGGTGCTGAGAGAGAACGATGCCTGCTCTGGACCCTGAATTAGAAGAATACCGCAACCTGATGCTCCCGCCGGAGGAGTACGAGGGCGGGTTCAACTTCAAGACCATCCTGGGCATCTGCTTCATCACCTTCATCATGATGCCCAGCTCCATATACCTGGGACTGATGGTGGGACAGTCCATGGGGCCGGCGGCCGTGTGGGTGACCATCATCCTCTTCAGCGACATCGCCCGACGCAGCTTCAAGCCTCTCAGGAAGCAAGAGATCTACATGCTCTACTACGTGGCCGCCAGTCTGGTGGGGATGGCCGGGGGGACGGCGCTGTCGGGAGGGCCCTTCGCCGGTCTCATCTGGAACCAGTACTTCAGGCACTCGGTGGCCGCTCAGAGCATGGGCATCTCCGAGGCCATCCCCAACTGGGTGGCCCCGGCGGCCGATTCCCAGGCCCTGCTCCAGCGCACCTTCCTGCACGGGGACTGGGCGACGCCCATCCTGCTGCTGCTCATCGGTGGGGTGCTGGGTCGGCTGTCCTGGGTGACGGCCGGCTACTCGCTCTTCCGGCTGACCTCGGACGTGGAGAAGCTCCCCTTCCCCATGGCCCCCATTGCCGCCAGCGGGGCCACGGCCCTGGCCGAGAGCGGACGGGAGAGCTGGCGCTGGCGCACCTTCTCCATCGGGGCCATGATCGGGGTGGCCTTCGGCACTATCTACGTCTTCATCCCGGCCCTGTCGGGGGCCCTGCTGGGGACGCCCATCGTCATCATTCCCATCCCCTTCGTGGACCTGACCACCCGCACCGAGACCTTCCTGCCAGCAGCATCCACGGGCCTGGCCCTCGACCTGGGGGGGGTCATTATGGGGATGGTGCTCCCCTTCTCCATCATCATCGGCCGGGCCGTGGCGGCCATGGTGCACATGTTCCTCAACCCCATCCTCTACAAGTTGGGGGTGCTCAACCTCTGGCGTCCCGGTCTGGATACCATCCGCACCGAGTACATGAACAGCATCGACTTCTGGCTGAGCTTCGGCATCGGCACCTCCTTCGCCGTGGCCTTCATCGGCTTCGGTCACGTGCTCAAGGCCGTGAGAAAGGCCCGAGCCGAACGGACCCCCGAGGCGCGACGCAGTTGGGCCGAGGTGCCCAGTGGCCGTGGTGATTTCTCGGTCAAGCTGGCCCTGGTCATCTTCACCCTCTGCACGCTGGGTTACGTCATCCTGTGCATATGGCTGGTGAGGGAGAAAGGAGGGGGTACCGCGTGGGGCCTGGTCCCCTTTTTCTTCTTCTTCGGTTTCGTCTATACCCCCCTCATCAGTTACGTGAACGCGCGCCTGGTGGGGCTGGCCGGACAGCACCTGGGCTTTCCCATGATCCGCGAGGCCACCTTCATCCTAAGCGGCTACCAGGGCGCGGCCATCTGGTTTGCCCCCTTCCCCATACAGAACTACGGAGGGACGGCCCAGCGCTTCCGGGAGATCGAGCTGACGGGCACCAAGTTCACCAGCATCATCAAGGCCGAGTGCTTCATGTTCCCGGTCGTGCTCATCGCCTCCTTCATCTTCTGGAGCTACATCTGGGGTTCCGGCCCCAAGATCCCCTCCAGTGCCTATCCCTTCGCCAACCTGATGTGGTACCGGGCCGCCCTGAGTCGGGCCCTGTGGATCTCCTCCACGGTGACCGGTGGTGAGAGCATCCTCTTCCGGGCCATCAGCTTCCCCCGCATCCTCTACGGGCTGTGTTTCGGCATCTCGGCCTACTTCATCCTGGGGGCGCTCAGCATGCCCACCTTGCTCTTCTACGGCTTCGTGGCCGGTATGGCCACCCTGCCCCACTACGTCGTCCCCCAGCTCGTGGGGGCCCTGCTGAGCCGCTACTACTTCATTCCCCGCTTCGGACGGAAGCCCTGGCGACGGGCCGTCCCCGTGCTTATGGCCGGCTACCTCTGTGGTATGGGACTCATCGGTATGGGGGGCGTGGCCATCGCCCTGCTCAGCGCGGCGGTCCGACCCAAGCCGTGGTAGGACCACGACCGAACAGACCATAGGACGGTAGGGACAGACCTTTGGTTCGACAAGCTCACCACAGGTGGTTCGACCCTTCGACAGGCTCAGGACAGGCAAGCTCACCACAGGTAGGTCTGTCCGTGGACGGGGCTGAAGTCCCGTCCCTACCCTCCCTTACTTTCACTCTTGACAGACGACCTCCCACCTGAGACCTTCTCTGCTGCGACCCGTGATCTCTGGACCCGCGACCACAGCAGGGGCCCCCGGTGGAGCTCGCAGACCAAGCCGCTCGACCCATTCGTTTGCGGGCCGTGCTTACGGCCATCGCCTTGGCCGTCCTCCTGAACGCGGTCGTCCCCTACACCCAGCACGGCATCGTCACCACCAGCCTGCTGGAGGGAATGATGCCTATGGGCATCTTCCTCCCCTTCATCGTCCTGCTGTTCGTGGTCAACCCGCTGAGCAGGCTCATCGGCAACTCCCGCCCCCTCTTCTCCGGCCGGGAACTGGTGTTCATCTTCGCCGTGGGCTTCCTGGCCGCTCCCATAGGCGAGCTCACGGGACGGATGGTCGCCGTCATCTCCTCCCCCAACTACTTCACCACCACCGAGAACCAGTGGGGCGACTACGTCCAGCCCAACCTGCCCGACTGGCTCCTGGTCGGTAGCCAGGGCGGGGCGCTGCGGACCTTCTACGAGGGGCTGCGGCCAGGTCAGACCATCCCCTGGTCCGTCTGGGTGACGCCACTGCTCTGGTGGCTGAGCTTCGTCGGGGCCATCGCCCTGGGCTGCGTGGCCATGGGTGTCATTCTCCGCAAGCAGTGGGTGGAAAGGGAGCGGCTCTCCTTCCCCATGGCCGCGGTGCCGCTACTGCTGGCCGGCCAGGAGGGCGACCAGGACACCCGGCTCCCCTTCCACCGCCAACCGCTCTTCTGGGTAGGTTTCGCCGTCCCCTTCACCATCGTGATGTGGCACGTGGCCACCTTCTTCTACCCCCTGCTGCCCGACTTGCGCATCGACATCACCTGGTTCAGCATCAGCTTTGGTCGCGACTTCCCGGCCATGTACACCCGGGTGAACTTCTTCATCGTGGGCTTCGCCTACTTCACCGACCTGCGCATCCTGCTTTCCATATGGTTCTTCCACGTGCTGGCGGCGCTCCAGGTAGGGTTCTTCACCCGCATCGGGCTGGCCACGGGGCTCCCGGGCAACGGCATCTACGAGCAGGAGTTCGGTGGGCTGGTGTTCTTCGTGCTGGCCGCTCTTTGGGTGGCCCGTCGGCACCTGAAACTCGTCTTCCAGTCGGCCTTCTCGCGCTCGGTCCAGGTGGACGACCGAGACGAGCTGCTGCCCTATCGCTGGGCCGTCTGGGCTTTGCTGCTGGCCGCCATCTACTGCTTCGCCTGGCTGGTGCGGGCGGGCATCCGACCTCACCTGGCCCTCCTCTTCCTCTTCGTCTCCTTCGTCTTCTACCTCGGCCTGGCTCGCCTCCTGGCCATGAGCGGGCTGGTCTTCCTGGCCGGCGCCAGCAGCACCCAGGGACTGATGGCCAGTCTGCTGCCCCGCTCGGCCTACGACCCGCGCAGCCTGGCCACGGCCAACCTTCTGGCCTGCGCCTACCAGAACAACAAAGGCTGGGTGATGCCCGCCTCCGCCCACACGGCCAGACTGGGCACCGCCCTGGGTGGTCGCTCCTCCCGACAACTGGGCCGTACCGTTCTGCTGGGCTTCGCCCTGGCCCTGGTGGCCTCGGTCGCCGCCACCATCTGGTTCGGCTACCGACAGGGGGCCTACAACTTCGCCTCTTACACCTTCCGCACTGCCAACCAGTGGCCCTTCAACAACTCCGTCACCCAGATAAAGGAACTGACAGCTGGCCTCCCCTACCGGAAGTCGGCTCTGACCTTCTTCATCTTCGGCGCCCTGCTGACGGCAGCCCTGACCGTGCTCACCTACCGGATTCCCTGGTGGCCGCTTCACCCGGCCGGTTTCACCATCGCCTTCGCCTGGTCGGTGCGCACAGCGGCGATGAGCGTCTTCGTGGCCTGGGCCGTCAAGGCGGTCCTCCTCCGCGTGGGTGGCATCGCCCTCTACCGCAGGGCCCGGCCCGCCTTCCTGGGACTCATCGTCGGCTACGCCGCCGGCATCCTCATCGCCATCCTCGTCGACGTCACCTGCTTCCCCGAAGGCG
>CAZIBA010000298.1:0-1674 GCA_964536795.1 uncultured Planctomycetota bacterium
GCGGCTCTGCTGACGGCGGTGCTGCTCCTGACTGCGAGCTTGGCCTGGGCTGCCCAGGAGAGGTCCGCCGAAGAGGCCCTCCGGGAGAAGGTGGTCCAGGAGCGGGTGCTCCAGGAGAAGCGTCAGGCCGAAGCCCGGGCGCATTTGGCCAAAGCCCAGGAGTTGCTCGAAGCCGGGCGTCGGGAAGAGGCCCGGACCCAGTTGGAGCGGGCCGTGGCCCTGGACCCTGCCCTCGAGGAAGCCCGGATACTGCTCAGCGAGGTGGGCGGGGTGGTTGACACCCGACCGGCCGACGAGCGTCTTCTGGAGGAGGAGGTCCGCCACCAGCAGGTGGCCCAGGAGGCCCTGAGACGACGGGTGGAGGCCCTGTTGGTGCAGGCGGCCGAAGACCGTCAAGCCCAGCGCTACGACCAGGCCCTCCAGAACCTGAGGACAGCGGGCAACCTGGTCCGCTACAGCCGCTTCCGTGAAGAACTGGCCGACCTGGTCGTCCAGGTGGACCGTCAGACCGAGGCCGTCGGTGCCGAGGGCCGAGCCCACCAGGTCCGCCTGGACCAGGAGCGTCGTCGGGAGGCCCTCCGCCTGGCTCGCCAGCGCAAGTTCGAGGCCGTGGCCCAGTTGCGGGAGACCGAGCGGGGTCTGCTCAGCCGGGCCCAGCAGGCCTTCGGCCGGGGGGACTACGACGAGGCCGCTCAACTGGCCCGGGTGGTGACCAACGTCAACCCCGACAACACCGACGGGCACGTGCTCCTGGGACGGGCCGAGCAGCGGAGTTCCCGGGAGCGCTTTCTGACCCTGAGCACCCGTCGGGCCGAGGGGCTGCGCCGGGAGTTCGCCGACACCGCCCGCTCCTCCATACCCCAGGGCGTGGAGGAGACCATCGTCTACCCCGAAGACTGGAAGGAACTCAGCCGCCGACGCAAGGAAGCCGTCACCACGACTTACGGGCCACCCACGGAGCCTTGGCGAGCCCCCCTGGAGGACAAGCTCCAGCGGTCGGTGAGCTTCGACTTCACGGAGACCCCCTTGAGTCAAGTGGTGGAGTTCCTGGGCGCGGTCAGTGACGCCAGCATCGTGCTGGACCGCCGGGGCATCCAGGCCGCCGGCAAGGACCCGGAGATGCCCGTCACGCTGAAGATCAGGGACACCAGCCTCCGGGAGGCCCTCGACTGGCTCACCGAGCTGAGCGACCTGACCTTCACCCTGTACAAGGGAGCCATCCTCATCTCCGACCGCACGCAGATCCCCAAGGAGACCTACCTGGCGACCTACGACGTGCGCGACCTCCTGGCCGCCGTGCCCGACTTCGCCGGTCCCGAGTTCGACCTGGAAAGCGAGAGCGGTGGCGGTGGCGACACCGGTGGGTTCGATTTCGCAGATGCGGAGGGGGCCGAGGAAGCGGGTCTCGGTGAGTTCGTGCCCACAGCCGTGTCCGGTCAGGCGCTGGTGGACTTCATCATCGAGGCCCTGGGCCTGGAGGGTGAGGCCTATTGAGCGGGGGCGAGGCCGGTCGCTCCGGCTGGTCCTGTTGAGCTACAGGGCGGGGAGGTGAGCCCACGGAGGCTTGCTTTCCCGCCCCCTTTTGTGTTTGCTCAGGGGTGTGGCCGAACCGTTCCCGTGGAAGCCTGGACCGTGAGGCCCTGATGGATTCGGCGGAGCACAGACGTCGTCGGG
>CAZIBA010000298.1:1684-4214 GCA_964536795.1 uncultured Planctomycetota bacterium
TGCTGCGCGCGGCCCTTTCTCTGCTCGCCTCGGTGTTCTTTCACGCGCTGGTGTTTCTCCTGCTGGTGAAGACCGTGGCCTGGGTGGTGGAGGGACGCGGGCCCGGGCCCGAGGTGGACGTGCACTTCCTCCAGCGACCGCTGCGGGACCTGGCGGCGGAGCGGCCCGGGCCCCCGGCGCCGATGCCCGCCCCCGAGCCGGCCCCGGTCGGCGAGCCTCAGCCGAGCGAACCCGCCCAGCCCCCAGAGCAGAGCCTGGGTGTGGGGGAGCTGGCCGAGCTCTTCAGCCTTCGCCGAGGGGTGGGGCATTTGCAGGGCGTGCGTGAGGGTGGGGGCAGTGCGGGTTCCGAGAACGCCGTTGCCGCCGGTCTTCGCTGGCTGGCTGCCCACCAGGACCAGGACGGCTACTGGGACCCCAAGGGCTTCACCCGGCACTGTCCTCCCGACGACGTCTGCAGCGGAGCCGCCCCGGGCAGGGTCTTCGAGTGGCCCTTTGACCTGGGCGTGAGCGGTCTGGCCCTGCTGGCCTTTCTGGGCGCCGGTCACACGCCCCAGGAAGGGGAGCACGCTGAGGTGGTGGCCCGGGCGGTCGACGCCCTGCTTCGCGCCCAGCAGCCCTCCGGCGGCTTCTCCAACGAGCCCGCCGTGGTGACCAGGCTGGCCGACGGTCGGGTCGTGCGCGGTCGGCGCATCTCCACCTACTGTCAGGGCATCTGCACCCTGGCCCTGGCCGAGTGTCTGGCCATGACCGGCGAGGAACGCCTCCGTCAGCCCGTCCAGAAGGCCGTGGACTTCCTCGTCGGTTGCCAGCAGGAGGAGGGGGGTTGGGACTACTTCCAGTTCGACACCGGTCGCAACGACAGTTCGGTCACCGGCTGGGTGGTGATGGCCCTCAAGTCGGCCGGGGCGGCCGGGGTGGAGGTCCCGCCCGAGTGCTGGTACAGGACCTTCGGCTTCATCCAGTCGATGAGCCACCCCCAGGGGTACCTGCAGTACGCCAACACCCAGCGTCGCTACGGTGTGGCCCTGGCCGCCGTCGGCCTGCTCTGTCGGGAGTACCTGGGCTGGCCGCGCGACTCCGACGACCTGGCCCGCACGGCCGAGCTCCTCCTTCAGCATCCCCCCGACTGGGACAAGCTGGCCGACTACCCGGAGCTCCACTCGATGTACTACTGGTACTACGCCACCCTCGCCCTCCACCACCTGGGAGGCAGCTACTGGGAGCGCTGGAACCAGCAGATGCGCGACATGCTCATCGCCCACCAGGAGACCCAGGGTCACCGCTCCGGGAGCTGGCCCCCCGACGGCCTCTGGGCCCGTCAGCACGCCGGCCGCATCTACTCCACCGCCCTCTGCGTCCTCAACCTGGAGATCTACTACCGCTACCTGCCCCTCTACCAAGTGGGCCCCGACCGGGACCTCCTGGCCGTGCTCCGCCTCGGCTACGGCCGGGAGACCGATCCCAGTCGCCGACGACAACTGATCGAGAACCTCGGCCCCTTCCTCACCGACGAGGCCACCGCCCTGCTGCGAACCGCCCTCCAGGACGACGCCGAGGCCGTCCGCTTCGAGGCCGCCAGGCAGCTCGTCCACCGGGGCGACGTGGGCGGCGTGGCCGTGCTCAGCCAGGTGCTCGAGAGCGCCGACAGCTTTCGCCGGGGCCAGGCGGTGGAGCTGCTGGGTCGCCTCCGCCGCCGGGAGGCCGTGGGCGCCCTCATCGAGGCTTTGGCCGACGACCAGGAGTTCATCGTCGAGCTGGCCCTGGCCCACCTGCGCAACCTGACCGGTGAGGTCGTGACCGTGGACCCCGGCGCCGACCGCGAGCACCGTCGGGCCGTGGCCGACGGGCTCCGCCAGCGGTGGCAGGCCGGCGAGCTCGGCGTGCGCAGCCGGGAGCTGGTCCACCTGGCCCGGGTGGTAGCCGTCCGCCGAGACCCCGACTACGGCGACGAGGTCATCGCCCGGGCGCTTCCCGGCGAGCCCTCCCCGGAGTGGGAAGGGTTGATTTCGGGGCAGGAGTTGCTTATCCTGCGGGCCGGTGTGGAGATCGGTCGCCTGCGGGTAGAGCGGCTGTTCACCGACATGTTCGCCGGCCGGGTGCTGCCGGGGTACACTGCGGCCGTGCGCGAGGGGGATCAGGTGTTCGCGCCGGAAAGGGTGGGTCGGCCCGCCGGGGAACCGGTGGCCCGTGGTGGAGGGACCGAGGGTGCGGATGAGCAGCGACCAGGCCAGCCTTGAGGAAGCGGCGGGACTGCTTCGCCGTCATCGCCACTTCCTCATCTCCAGTCACGTCCGGGTGGATTGTGACGGCGTGGCCGGCGAGCTGGCCCTGGCCCTGGTGCTGGAAGCTCTGGGCAAGAGTTCCCTCATCGTCAATCCCGACCCCCTGGCCCGGGCCTTCAGGTTCCTCCCGGGCGCCGAGCGGATACGGTTGTTGGAGCAGGTGACCCGCCTGCCCGAGTCGCTGGACGCCGTGGTAGTCCTCGACTGCCCCGACGCCGGCCGCACCGGAGAGGTGGCCCGCATCCTTC
>CAZIBA010000299.1:0-2067 GCA_964536795.1 uncultured Planctomycetota bacterium
CGGTGGTCGCCGTATCATTTACCGGGATGACCGCCTCGGTCTCCAGCATCTTCGCCGCCTGGGGAAGGAAGAAGTGCACCGGGGCACCGATGCCGATCAGGGGACGATTGATGACCACCCGCACCCGGTAGCCTTCGCTCCCACCGGCCAGCATATTGTCAACGAGGGCCCTGGCCCCGGGGGAGCTCTCGATCGACTCGCCCTCGGTCTCCTCGTCAAGCTGCTTCTTGAGAAGCTCCACGGTGAGGCCGCGGACGACCTGCCCCATCACCTGGTCGGCGAACTCATCCCGACTGACGCCCATCAACTGACTGAACAGCCCGCAGAGCCGCCGTGACGCCCGGGCGTCCCAGAGACGTAGGCGTCCCCTGTCGTGGAGCAGGTCGGTGGGGGTGAGCCCACAGCGCTGCACCAGGTGGTGCTCCTCCAGCCGGCTCAGCGGGAGGAACTGCCAGGCGCCGTCCCTCACCCGGTGACCCAACTCGTGGAGGGAAAGCGGCCCCCCGGCCAGCTCCTCGACGATGCGCCGCTCCTCCTCGCTCAAAGGCAGGCCGCGCTCACGCCCGTTCAGGGCCATGAGGTCCATGCCCCGGGTCGAGGTGTCGAAGCTGTCCAGGTGGCGTTCCAGCCAGTCCAGGGCCTGGCCGCCCATCCGTACGGATTCCGGCTGACCCTTCGGGCCGTCCGCACCCGTACGGGGAGGCGCCGCCTCTTTCGGCTTGCCCCTCGGGCCGTCCGCAGAGGAGGTCCTCTCGGCCAACGATTGCGCACACCCGAGGCCCGTACCGGCCCGCTGCTGGCTCGCCAGCCAGGACACCGGGGCCACCCGTCGAGGGCCGATGCGGAGCCGGCCCTTTTCGTAGGTGATGAGGCTGTCCCCACCCAGGCCCAGGGTGCGCATGTCCAGGGCCTTGACGTGGGTCCGCCAGCCACCCACCGTGGCCCCGTCGTAGCAGGTGCGCACCACGCCCCCGCTGATGAGGGCCACGTCGGTGGTCGTCCCCCCCACGTCGACCACGATGGCGTCCCTGCACTTGGTGAGGTGGCTGGCCCCGGCCACGCTGGCCGCCGGCCCGGAAAGGATGGTCTCGATGGGCCGCCGACGGGCAGCCCCCATGGTTGTGAGCGACCCGTCGCTCTTGACCACCATCACCGGTGCCTCGATACCCCGCCGGCCCAGCGACGCCTGCACGTGGTCCAACAGGGCCTCCAGACAGGGGATGATGCGCGCGTTCAGCGCCGCCGTCTGCGCCCGGATGCGGTAGTTGAGCAGCTCCGACACGTCGTGACCGCAGGTCACGCTCAAACCCGTCTCTTCCCGGACGGTTGCCTTCACCTGAAGTTCGTGCTCCGGGTTGTTGTGGCTGGCGTAGCCGCACACGGCGAAGGCCCCGACCCCCTGGCGTTCGACCATGTCGCGGACCACCCGTCGCACCTGCTCGGGGTCGATGGGGGCGATCTCGGTGCCGTCGATTTCCAGCTTCCCGTCGATGACGGCCAGGGGCCGGTGGGTGACGTCGGACGGCTCAAAGAGCCCGTAGGGCGGCATCACCAGCAGACCCACCTTCTGCCCGCGTCCTTCGACGATGGCGTTGGTGGCCAGCGTGGTGGAGAGGGCCACCAGATCGACCCGCTTCAGCCGGGCGGGCTGCAACTGGTCCAGGGCGCTGCCGATGCCGACGGTGAAGTCCCAGGGCGTGGTCAGCGCCTTGGCCTTGTCCAGGACCTCCCGGCGCTGGAAGTCGTAGACGACCACGTCGGTGTAGGTGCCCCCGGCGTCGATGCCCAGGCCCAGACGAACCGACGGCCCTTCGTTGGCGGCGTCGGCCTGGCCGCCCCCGCTGAAGACCAGCGTATGGGTGCGGTCAGCGCCGACCTTCTCGTGTTCCTCATGCGAGTCGGGGGACCAGATGGGCACGGCCTTGAGTCCCTTGCCGAGGGAGTCGTACGTGGTGACGTGATGCGGGGGGACCAGCAACACCTCCGCCGAGGCCCGCCGGGCCGTCAGGAGTTTGACCAGTAGCTCGTGGGTGCCCGGCAGCTCCTCGTAGGTCCAGCCGAACTCCC
>CAZIBA010000299.1:2077-4209 GCA_964536795.1 uncultured Planctomycetota bacterium
CCCGGGCCATGACCCGGGCGATGTCGGCGTGCTTCCGCTTCTGGCCGGCCACCCCCGTATCGATGAAGGCGGCCCGCTGGTAGTTGCGCTGCCAACTGCTGAGGAAGTACCTGATGGCCTCGGCGTTCTCCTGACCGTACTGCTCGATGAGTCGCTCGACCTCGGAGTCGGCCGGGCCGCCCCCTTCGGCCTGGTCCTCTTGGCCGGACCTTGGCCGGACCTTCTCCTCGGCCCAGCCGGCCGAGATGTAGTAGGTGCCCGGGAAGCGGGCAAACTGCTCGCGGTAGGCAGCGTCCGAACCAAGGAAGAGGGCGATGCAGTCCTGGACGCGCGGAAAGGCCAGGGGGATGGTGCGGGCGTGAATGCCCACCGTGCCCCGGCCACAGACGCCGTAGCCGAAGGCGATCAGGTCGGCCTGGCGCGACGAGGAAGCATCGTCGATGGCCTCTTGGAGGCGTCGACGGAGCTCGTGCGGGGTGCTGTGCAGCCCGCCCGGCAGAAACTCCATCGAGACGGCCAGGCCCAGACCCTCGGCCACGGCCTTCAGGTCGATGGCCAGCACCCCACAGGCGATCACGTGCACACGTCTCGCCGATTCCACCCCGCTGCCCTCCACACACACGGCTCCGACGAGGCCGCGCTCAGTCGCATCACCCGTGCCACTCATCCCGACACCGGACCATTGTAAAAGGGAATTGCCGGGAACGTCAACCCGCCCTCCACGTTGGCTCTTAAGGGTCAGCCGACTTCGTCAGCCTGACGGCTTCGTCAGCCTGACGGCGCGTTGCCGACCTAAGAGTTGTCCGCGGACTTGGGACTTGCCTCCAGGGCCGGACGAGACCGGCCGTGGCACAGCTTCATCCTGCACGGCCGGCAAGACCGGCCGTGGCACACCCTCCAAATGGAACCACCACCAGGAAGACAACGGACCCGTCACCTTGGAAAACAGAAGTGTGTCCGGCCCCTACGGGCCGGAGTTCGTTGTGGAAACAGGCTGGGTGCCACGAATGGCTCGCCGTTGGCCGAGCACCCGTGGGAGGCCCACGGGCACTCACTCCGCGGGTCCCCGTGCCACACCGTGCCCGTGGAGAGAGCACGTGCAAGGCCGAAGGCGGAACCGGCCGTGGCACCCACCGTGAGTGAAGAGGACCCCCCTCTCCCTTTTTCACGTCAGGCGTCTTCCTCGGTTGCTGCACGCAGGGACTCGCCGCAGCGCCTGAGGGCCCTTCGGGCCTGGGTGAAGGTGAGGTCGCGTCGACGCATCAGGATGGCGACCTTGACCATCCCCTTGGCCCGGGCGAGCAGTCGCGCGGCCCGTCGGCGGCCGAGGCCGGTGACTTCCATCACGATGCGCTCAGAGCGCTCACGGAGCTTCTCGTTGGTGGCCCGGAGGTCCACCATCAGGTTGCCGAAGACCTTGCCGGTCTTGATCATGGCAGCTGTGGTGAGGGTGTTGAGCACCAGCTTGGTGGCCGTGCCCGCCTTCATGCGCGTGGAACCGGTGACCACCTCGGGACCGACGACCGGGTTGATGATGACGTCGGCATGGACCCCCTCAGTGGCTTCGGGCGCGCAGGTGATGAAGATGGTGGGAGCCCCGAGCTTGCCGGCCCGCTTCAGCGCCCCGCGGACGAAGGGCGTCAACCCACAGGCGGCGATACCCACCACGACGTCGGCCGAGGTGACCCGCCTCTTCTCGACCGCCGCAGCGCCGTCCCGGGCGTAGTCCTCAGCCCCCTCCACCGCCCGCACCAGGGCCCGGCGGCCACCGGCAATGATGCCCTGAACCTGGGAGGGCCGGGTCCCAAAGGTGGGGGGACACTCGGAGGCGTCGAGCACGCCCAGCCGACCGCTGGTCCCCGCGCCCACGTAGATGAGCCGACCGCCCCGGCGGAACGCCCCCACGATGATGTCCACGGCCGCGGCCATCTGCCGCCTCTCTCGTCCCACGGCCGGGGCCACCAGGGCGTCCTCGGCGTTGATGAGGTCCACGACCTCCAGCGTGCTTCGCCGGTCGATGTCCCGGCTGCGGACGTTCCGCTTCTCGGTGGTCCGTGTCGAACGGTCTTTCATCGTCCCCCCGGCGGGGTCGTGCCCAGGGGCCCGGGCCGGTGCGCGCGGGTGGCGGGCGG
>CAZIBA010000300.1:0-561 GCA_964536795.1 uncultured Planctomycetota bacterium
GCGCGGAGGAGTTGGTCGAGCATCTTCTTGGCGGTGGAGTACTCGGTGACGAGGGGGTCCAGGAGGAGTGCCTGGAGGGCGAGCTTGCGGTCGCCGGTGAGGGCGGCCTCCACCACCATCTCCTGCATCTGGACCAACTTCTTCAGATGCCCGGCGACGCCTCTGGGGATGGGACCCACGGTCAGGGCCTGGGCGCCGACGGCCCCGACGGCCCCCATGGTCTCGACCACGGCGTCCATCGGCAGGTCGGGGAGCTGACCCCGGTTGGGCAGGTTCACGATGTCCACCGTGTAGGTGCCCGTGGCCAGTCCGGCGATGAGGCGCGAGGCGGCCTCCTGCGAGGGGGCGAGGTCGAACTTCTCCTTACCGCTGGCCAGCTTCCGTGCCCGTGCCCGGGCGCTCTTCAACCAGCCGTAGCGCTCCTCGATGGTGGTGAGCTTGACGCCGAACCTGCCCCCGTAGCCGTTCTCTTTGGTGAGGAAGTAGGGGAACCACTCGCAGACGTGGCGGTCGCCCGCGGCGGGCAGGGCCCCGTAGACCTTGAAGAGCTCCAGCTTCACC
>CAZIBA010000300.1:571-4202 GCA_964536795.1 uncultured Planctomycetota bacterium
GCCGACGTGCCGTGCCTGCGCACGAACTTCCGCAGTAGCTCCATACCGTCCCGGCCGTCGATCGCCAGCTCGTAGATCCAGCAGAGGTGGTTGATGCCTCCGGCCCGGGCCTCGATGGGGACCTCAGGGCCGAGCTCGAGCCATCGGCGGACCTGGCGGAAGGTGCCGTAGAGCTCGTGGCAGAGGCCGATGGTCTTGATGGAGGTGGTCTTGGTGACGGCCCGGGTGAGCGTGGTCAGGGGGTTGGTGTAGTTGATGAGCCAGGCGTCGGGACAGTAGCGCTCCATGGCCTTGGCGATGCCCACCACCACGGGGATATTCCGGAGGGCTCGGCTGAGGCCGCCCGGGCCCACGGTGTCGCCCACGGGCTGGTAGATGCCGTACTTGTAGGGGATTTCCAGGTCGTGGCGCATCATCTCCAGGCCGCCCGTGGAGATGGTGAGGATGACGTAGTCGGCCCCGCGCAGGGCCTGGCGCAGGCTCCCCGACGTGGTGATTGTCGTCTTGGCCTTGGCCTGGCGGACGCACCGTCGGCAGACCCGGGCCATCAGGTTCATAGCCTCGGCATCGATGTCGTGCAGACAGACGGTGCTTCCGGCAAGCTCCTTGGTGACCACGATGTCGCGGACGATGGTGGGTGTCCAACTGTAGCTGCCCCCACCGACGATGGTGATCTTCACTTTCGCCATACCTGGTTTGAGTCCTTTCGGCTTGCGGACCCGCGCTTCGCAGCGAACCAGCCCATCAGGGCATGTGCCCGGGCGGGTCCTGTCCCGCCCGGTCTTCCGGCGGAGGCGCACCCACCCGTGCCACACGGCCGGGCAAGTCCGGCCGTGGCACAAATGCACACGCAGTGCCCACCCTTAGGCAAGCCCGGCCGTAGCACAAATGCAGGAGCGGTGCTCACCCCTACTCGGGCGGGGCGCCCCCCATACCCGTCGGGGCGGGCATCTTCTGGTAGCCCTCGGGCACCTCGAACTTCTCGTCGGCGACGTCCTGCTTCTTCACCGTGGTAACGGTGACGGTCATATCCCCCTGCGGAGTGGCGACCACGGTCATGATGGGGAAGCCTTTGAGCTTGCTCAGCTCCTGGGCCAGCTTGCTGGACTGCACCTTGGCTCCCTGCCAGAGGTCGGCCACTTCGTCGCCCAGGTTGACGTCGGTGGTCATCCAGTACTGGACGGTCTGACCGCTGAGGGTGATGTCGTAGCGGGTGCAGTTGTACTGCCCGACCTTCTTGGTCTCGCCGGTGGCCCGGACGGCAACCTGGATCTGGGCATCCTGCTGCGGGTTCAGCTTGGGGATACGCGTTTCCATGCACATCTTCTGGGCGGGTAGGAGATTGTAGACCATGCCGGTGTCGAACCGCTGGATGACGATGGTCTGCATCCCCTGCATCGTGCTATCCATCCGCATCTTTGGTCCGGAGACGTAGCAGACTGCCTTCCCTGTGCCCATGGCCCCGGGCATCTTGATCTCCTGCTCGTAGTAGATGCCCGCCCAGGAGCTCGATGCCGCCAGGGCCACACACACCACTGCCAGAACGAACGTTCCCCACTTCATCAACCTTCTCCTTCCCAGGACACCAGCACACGCGCCGGCTGCTCACCCGCCGGCCGGCGGGCTGGTCGCTTCCGCCCTCCCTGCGGGGCAGGGCTCCGTTCGCCAAAGCGCAGCGCCGGGGGCACTCACCCGACGGTGGGTGCGCTCGAAAACTCGGCTTCTCTGACGTAGGCCTCCCACAGGGCCTGGTAGTAGGCAAGGACGCGCTCCGGGTCGGAGCTGTCCTGAAGTTCGGCGCTGGTGTAGCCCTCGTAGCCCCCTGCCACAAGCAGACGGAAGAGCTCCCGGTAGGGAAAGCGGGGGTCGCAGAGGTCGTGCAGGTGGACGTGGCGGACGTAGGGGGCGACGTGGTTCCAGACCTCGGCGATGGAGCCCTCCTGAACGTCGCCCGGGTCGCAGTTGTAGATGAGGGAGAGGTTGGGCTCCTCGGTCAGCTCCACCACCCGCACACAGTACTTGTAGGGGTTGAAGTCGCCGTGCATCTCAAAGCGAAGCTCCACGCCGTGCTGCTGGGCGAACCGGGCGCACTCCTTCAGGGCGTCGGCCACCTGGACCATGGTGGCGTCCTTGCTGACGCCGGCGTCCTCGTGGAAGTTGTTGCCGAAGACCTTGAGGCCGGGCGCCCCCACGTCGGCGCACAGCTCGACCAGGGCCATGGTGTGGTCGATGTGCTCCTGCAACTCGTTCTTCTCCAGGGCATCGTACTTGCACCCACTGGAGAGCCCGCAGATCTCCACCCCCGCCTGGGCGGCCTGCTCCCTGACGGCCCTTCGGCCGGCCTCGTCCAGCGCTACCTCGACGCCGTGGGCGTGCTCGCGGTCGGTGCGGAGCTCGACGGCGGCGAAGCCCAGCTCCTTCGCTTTGGCGAGGAGCGTAGGGAAGTCCCAGTGTCGTGCCGTGTTGTAGGTCAACAACGCTGACTTCATCGACCTCTCCTGTCTAAGCTGCTGCGGGTCCGGGGCTGCCCGCCGGCCGGCGGGTTCCTCGCGCCCCGGCACTTGCTTGACGAAATCCTCGATGCCCTTGGCCATACCTTCGGCGAAGTTCTCCTCGCCCGTACGGGCTTCACTTCGCCCATGCTCCAAGTCCATGCTCACGTCGCCAGCAGCTGCCGCCGTCGCCTCCACACCAAGGCCAACACCAGGCCGGCGGCGAAGCCGCCGATGTGGGCGAACCAGGCCACACCCCCCTCCACACGTATGGCCGAGTAGAGTACCGCATAGAACACCTGGAATGCAACCCAAATGCCAATGTAGACGGCCGCCGGTATCTCGGTGAGGAAGCCCACGATCAGGGTGCGGATGGAGGCCCGGGGATGAAAGACCATGTAGGCACCGAGCACCCCCGAGATGGCCCCGCTGGCCCCCACACAGGGGACGTCCGACCCCGCGTTGGTCACCACGTGGGCCAGCCCAGCGGCCAGCCCACAGGCCAGGTAGAACCCCAGGAAGCGCCACCGGCAAGCTTCGCTTGCCTCGACTGTACCCCGTGCCTGCCGAGGCAAGGGGCTTAAGCCCCTTGTCTCCCCGACGGCCCGAGGGGCAAGCTGAGAGTGGCGGCGCCACCCGAAGACGTCCTCCACGTTGTCACCGAATATCCACAGGAAGAGCATGTTGCCAGTCAGGTGAAAGACCCCGCTGTGCAGGAACATCGAAGTGAGGAAACCCCAGAGCTGAGCCCCGGCCAGCACCTTCTCAGGCACCAGGCCGTACTTCCCGTAGAAGCCCTGCCAATCCGCCCCTCCCTCCCACATCAACATCAGGACAAAGACAAGGACGTTCGCGGCCAGCAGCCCCACGGTGACCACCGGCACCCGTTCGCTGGGGGTGTCGTCCCCGATGGGCAGGAGCGAGGGCAGGCTGTACCAGGCCCAGGGGTAGAAGTTGGTCCGCCGGCCGATGCCGGCCGCGTCTCTCCAGGCCTGCTGCTGGCTCTGCTGCTGGGCGATGCTGGCCCCCAGACGTTCCAGGGCCGGGTTTCCCTTGCGGTACTGAGCGCACTTGAGCACCTCACCCCGGTCGGCCCAGATACCATCACAGTCGGGGCAGCGGTCCAGGATGATGTTGGA
>CAZIBA010000301.1:0-4192 GCA_964536795.1 uncultured Planctomycetota bacterium
CAGAACACCCCAAGACTGGGGATGACCCAGGGCGAACCTGCTGGCTTGGGATGTGCGGCGAGAGAAAGGGTGGCGGGGGGAGCGAGGCCCGGCTCAGGCGTGGTCCGCTGCCGGCAGGGGATGACCGGAGACGTCAGTCGAGGCCGTAGAGGGCAAGGACGTTGGCGACGGGGGTGTCGGGCTGGATGTTGTGGGAGGGGGCCAGGATGAAGCCGTGGTTCCGGCCCAGCGTGGCGACGCGCTGAGCCACCTCGGCCCGCACGTCCTCCGGTGTGCCGAAGGGGAGCGTGTGCTGGACGTCGATGGAGCCGTGGAAGCTGAGCCGCTCGCCGAACTCCTCGGCCAGCTCCCCGGGCGCCATCCCGGCCGCCTGCACCTGGATGGGGTCCAGCACCTCCACGCCTAACTCCAGGAACTCCGGGATGAGTGCGCGGACGCTGCCACAACTGTGGAGCATCACCCGTGCCCCGAAGCTCTTGGCCAGGTCGATGCCGGGCTTGAGGTGAGGCCGCACGAACTCCCGCCAGAGCTCCCGGCTGACGAGGGGTCCCTGCTGGCCCCCGTAGTCGTCCAGGACGACGAAGAGGTCGATCCCACCCCGGGCCGCCTGGAAGAGCTGCTCGTAGAAGGCCAGGAAGAAGTCGGCGAAGCGCTCGAAGAGGGCCTGGGCGAGCTGGGGCCGGGTGTAGAGGTCCTGGAAGAGTTGCTCCATCGGCCGCAAATAGGTGGGCGTCTGGAAGGTGCTGTAGCCTCGGATGTCCAGGTCGTTGCGCGTACCACCGGCGAGCACGGCGAACTGGGCATACTGCTCGCACTGGTGGGCGATGTCACTGAAGTCGAACCACTCGGCCCGGGGCATGGGAAAGGCCCGGATCTCCTCGACGGTCTCGGCCTGGGCCAGCGGGCTCTCGACCACCTCCTCGTAGCTTCCGCTCGCAAAGCGGACCGTGCGTCGCCAGGCACCGTAGACGTCCCGGTAGGAGCCGTCGGCCCGGCGGGGGAGCTCCGGGCCCACGTAGCGAGGCTTCACCGTGCGGAAGTCGACGCCCAGGTGCTCCAGCACGGAGTCGTAGCCGCTGCAGTCGAAGTGCGCCTCGAGCTTCCCGACGGTGTCGGCGGTGCCGGCGAAGTCCACCGGTGTGCGGTCTTGCAGCTCCCGGTCGATGGCCCGGAGCACGCGCTCTTTCGAGGTCATCCTTATCTCACCCTCCGGGCGCATTGTCCCAGCAGGGGAGGGGCGCTGTCAACGGTGAGAGGAGCCGGTTCAGGTGAGGACCACGGGAACAGAGCCGAGGATGGTGACCTCGTAGGGGGTGACCTTGCAGCGATAGGCCAGCACCCGGACGCCCGATTTCCGGGCAGCCACCAACTCCCAGCCGAAGTGCGGGTCGCTTTGCCAGTGGGGTGCGAACTCCACGACGTCCGCGCGCTGGACCACGAAGACCACGGCCGTGTCCGTCCCCGCCTCGGCCAGCTCGGCCAACTCGCGCATGTGCCGGGCTCCCCGCTCGGTGCGGGCGTCGGGGAAGAGGGCCCGACCGTCCTGGATGAGGGTCACCGACTTGGTCTCGACGTAACAGGGCCCCAAGGGCCCCTCAAGCAGCAGGTCAAAGCGACCCCGGGGATTCTGGGGCACGGGTGGTTCGGTGCGGCAGAGGTGGTAGCCAGCGAACTCGGGGAGCTTGGTGGCGCCGCCACTCTCAGCTTGCCCCTCCGGCCGTCCGTGTACGAGCTCCTCTCGGGCAGCCCGTGCGTGCACCCGAGACAAGGGGAGCTTGGTGGCATCCACTGCCTCGGCCAAGAGGAGCCCTGGTTTGCGCGCGTCCACGCTGACCCAGACGCCCAGGTACTTGACCAGTACCAGGTCGTAGCGTGTCTTCCGTGTGGGCGAGGGTCGTTCCACCATCAGTGCCCTTCGGCCGCGCACCAGGAGCTCGGTCAGCCTACCGGAGTTGGCCAGGTGGGCGCGGACGACGCGCTCGCCCTGCTTCACCTGGACGACAAAGCGGTTGAGACGCCTGAGGAAGGTGCCCTGTCGGCGCTGCCCCTCAATGCGCATGGTCGTCTCCAGCAACCGAAGGCGGTTGGCAGCGCGGGCAGAAGTGAGTGCTTCGTCCCTGCAGCCTGATACGTTGGAGGGGCCCGCCGCAGCGGGCGCAGGGCTCACCCTCCCGGCCGTAGACGGCGTGGTGTTCCTGGTACTGCCCGGGGGAGCCGTCGGGGGTGAGATAGTCGTCCACCGTGGAGCCCCGGTGCTCGATGGCCTCGCGGAGGACCGCTCGGATGGCGCGGGCCAGGTCGCGAAGCTCGTCAGCGGATAGGGAGTCTGAGAGGCGAAGGGGATGGATGCGGGCATGCCAGAGGGCCTCGTCGGTGTAGATGTTCCCGAGGCCGGCGACCTTTGCCTGGTCCATGAGCAGGGGCTTGAGGGGGCGGGAGCTCGACCACGCAGCCCCGGCCAGCTCGGTGCTGGTGAGCGTGTCGGCTTCGGGACCCAGCCTGGAGAGGAGCAGGCGCTCCAGCTCCTCGGCCGAGGGGTAGAGGCAGGCTTCGCCGAACTTGCGCACGTCGCGGAAGCGCAGTTGCTCCCTGGTCTTCTCCAAGTGCAGCATCAGGTGCACGTGCTTGTCGGCCGGCCGGTCACCGGGGACCATGAGAAGTTGCCCCGTCATCCCCAGGTGGAACTCCAGCACGGGCCGGCGACGTCCCCGCCTGAGCTGCATCAGGACGTACTTCCCCCGCCTGGCCAGCCCGGTCACCCGCGCACCCCGGAGCGCCTGCGGATCGATGGGGCAGACCGTGGGCCTTAGGACGCGGGCCTCCCGGATCCGACGACCGACGAGGTGCGGACGGAGCTCCCGCACCACCGTCTCCACCTCGGGCAACTCGGGCACAGCGTCCTCCCTGGTCAGGGGTCCTGCCCATAGAAAACTTAGAGCTCCTATCGAGGCCTCCTCTTGCTCTAAGCGTGCGGAGGGACGAGGTGAGAGAGACAAGGGGCTTAAGCCCCTTGCCTGTCTTCCATTCGGCCTTTCCGCGCGACGGAGGGCGGTTGTGTTACGCACTCTTATAGAGCACCTGGCTCGGCCCGGTCAACGAGGTAGGGGCTGGGACTTCCGACAGGCTCAGGTGGGGTGGGAAAGCGCCGGGAGCCCCGTGTGGGGCTCCCGGTTGTGCGTCCTGCCTACTGTTTGCAGGCGGGTGACTACCTGAGCAGCGGCGTCGCCGTGAGGAACTTCAGTCTGGCGTCGGTCTGGGCCGGGGTGTGTCTCACGACCAGGCTCACCTGGCCGGCCAGCGGACGCAGGACCTCCAACATCATGGCCATTCTCGGAGGCAGGACCTGTCCTGCTTCGGGAGCTTGCGCTTGCTCACCAGGGCCTGCGGCTCCCTGGCGTGCGGCCATCTTCTGGAGTGTCGCTTCCACGCCCTTGAGGATTCGCTCCAGATTGACGAAGGCAACGATGTGGCCGGCGAGGTCCTCGGCCGGGGCAGCAACCGCTTCTGAGCCCGATCGGCGTGCCAACGCCCGCTGCACCAGTTCGGGATGAGAGGCGACCACCAGCAGGTCATCGGTGAAGACCAGCGTCGGTCTGAGCAGCTTGCCTATGATGGCGGGCCGGGCCATTCGGATCTCCGCTGTGTACCCGGTCGCGTCGCCCACTTGAATCTGTGACAGTCTGAAGCCGTCCTGGCCTGCGGTCATAAGCAGGCCCAGGACGGTGTGCACGAGGCGTTCGACGTCGGGTTTGATGGCCTCGCTCAACTGGACGAAGAGTCCGGCCCTTAAGCTCTCGGCGAGCAGGACGTTGACCACCCGGACGTTGACGCGCGTGCCACCGTCCCGGGGAGCCTTCTCGGGAAGCTCCGGGTCCAACGGAGCGTCCTCGGGAAGCCCCGGGTCCAGCGGAGCGACGTCGACCAGCAGCGAGATTTCCGGGCCGATTCCGGGAAGGACCTCCTCGGTGAAGTTGTGTCCGAGGATGAGGTCCAGGGGCCGAATGGGCCGCATCTCCATGGACCCTTCAGGCGGAGGCATGAGCTGGGGCAGCGCGAGTTCCACCGCGTGGCCGATAAGCTTCATCTGGGCTGTGATCCTGGGCAGCGAGACGAAGAGGACCGTGTCCTCAGTCCGGTAGGCGAGGGCCTCCGGTGTGACGTTCTCCTGGGCGAAGATGGCCCGCACCTCGTC
>CAZIBA010000302.1:0-4159 GCA_964536795.1 uncultured Planctomycetota bacterium
GATGTATTTGTAGATGGTGAGTTCGGGGAGGCCCATCGGTCCACGGGCGTGGATTTTGTCGGTGCTGATGCCCACCTCGGCGCCGAAGCCGAACACCCCACCGTCGTTGAGCCTGGTGGAGCAGTTGAGGAAGACGGCCGATGCGTCCACCTCCCGGGCGAAGCGTTCGGCCGCGGCCTCGTCCAGGGTTACGATGGCGTCGGAGTGGTGGGAGCCGAAGGTGTTGATGTGGTCGATGGCCTCCTCCAGTGAGTCCACGACCTTGACGCTCAGGATGAGGTCCAGGTACTCGGTCCGCCAATCCTCATCGGTGGCAGCTTTGACGTGTGGCAAGATGGCCTGGGTCCGCTCGCAACCCCGCAGTTCAACCCCCGCCTCCTGAAGCCTGCGGGACACGGCCGGCAGGAACTTCTTGGCCACCGCCTGGTGCACGAGCATGGTCTCCATGGCGTTGCAGAGCCCGGGACGCTGCACCTTGGCGTTGATGCAGATTGCTTCGGCCATCAGCAGGTCGGCAGCGGCGTCCACATAGGTGTGGCAGACCCCCTCGTAGTGCTTGATGACCGGGATTTGCGACTCCTCCATCACCCGGCGGATGAGCCCGTAGCCACCCCTTGGGATGACCAGGTCGATGAGCCCCTGGAGCTTGAGCAGCTCGCCCACCGCCGCCCGGTCGGTGGTGGCCACCATCTGGACGGCGTCCTGGTCGATGCCGGCTGCGGCCAGTGACTCCCGGATGAGGGGGAGGAGGGCCTGGTTGGAGTGGAAGGCCTCGCTTCCTCCCCGCAGGATGAGGGCGTTGCCGCTCTTCATGCACAGGGCGAAGGCGTCGACGGTGACGTTGGGACGGGACTCGTAGATGAAGAGGATGACACCGATGGGCACCCGCACCTTGCTGATGGTCATCCCGTTGGGCCGGGCCCACTCGGCCATCACCTCGCCAACGGGGTCGGCCAGTCCGGCGACGGTCTTCAGGCCGTCAGCCATGGCCTGGATGCGGGCGTCGGTGAGGGTGAGCCGATCGAGCATCGCCGAACTGAGGCCCTTGGTCCGGCCGGGCTCCACGTCTTTCTCGTTCTCGGCCTGAAGGGCGGCCCCGTTCTCGACCAGTCGGCGGGCCAGGTCCAGCAGGGCCTGGTTCTTGGCCTCGGTGGGGGCCTGAGCCAGGGCGGAGGCTCCCCGGCGGGCCGCCCGGGCCAGTGTCTGCGCGTACTCCGTCACGTCGGTCACGGGGTTGCTCATGGGTAGTCCTCGTCTGCCTTCTGTCAGCTTCACTCGTTAGCGGCCGGGGCGGGCACCCCCTCCTTGACGTCCACGTAGACCAGCGGCTCGGCGCCCACCAGCTTCAGCCCCGGGGGCAGGAACACCCTGGCAGTGACCTTCTGTTGGGTCACGTCCGGGGAGAGCTCGCTCACCGAGGCCACTACCAGCACTTGCTCCGGGGTGAGCGCCTGTACCTGGTCGGTCGGGCCTTCGACGACCACGCTCACGGTCTCGTAGCCGGTGTACAGTTGGGCCTGATGGCGGTAGCCCGGCAGCTTGGCCAACTGGACCGGTAGGGACAGGGAGCGCTGGGCGGTGGTAACCTTGGGCGCGATCTGGACCCACAGGGCCACCCGGGAGCGCGGGACTACGCTCACACCGTCAAGCTCCTCCACCAGAGACACCCAGCGGGTGGTGGAGCGGCTGTCGGCAGGGGTGATGAGCACCAGGGAGGAGAGGTCCACGGGGATGCCTTCCGCCTGTTGCAGTGTCGTCACCGGCCCTTGGACGTCCATTTCCGGCGGGTAGGGCGTGATGCTGATGACCTCGTAGCCCGGTGCGGGTGTGCCCACGGCCTCCTTGGCGGGAGGCAGCACCTTGAGCTTCCTGGTATCGATCTGACTCACCTCGATCTGGACCTCGGTGGGGGCGAAGCCGGTGACGTCGACACGGTGGGGGAGACCGTAGACCATCTTCTCGTTCAGCTCCACCGGGTAGTTGCGGACCGGCTCCGTTGGTGAGGCCACCTTGATGGCCACGCGGAGCTGCTCGCCCGTCAATCCCTCGACGATGGTCCGCGGCCCGCGCACGCGCACCTCCACGATCTGACCGGGCGGCTGTTTGACTTCCACGTGGACGTTGGACGGACGGTCCAGGAGCAGGCGCACGCGCAGTTCGCTGGTGTCCACGACCTGTTGACTGGCGTGGTACCAGAGCAGGAGCGCCAGGGAGAAGGCCCAGGCCTTCGTCTTCCAGTCGCCGAAGAGCAGTTCCCACATCACCCGACCTCCTTGACGGGTGTGCCGCCATCGCCGCCCACGTCGCGCCCGGCGACCAGGCTCTGGAGAAGCTCGCCCAGCTCCTCGGCCGCCAGGTTCTCGCGCAACCCGCCCTCCACGGCCAGAGTGATTCTCCCGGTCTGCTCGCTCACGACCACAGCGACGGCGTCGGATCCCTCGGTGACGCCCAGAGCGGCCCGGTGACGGGTGCCCAGGGTGGGTGAAAGGGAGGGGTTCTCGGTCAGCGGCAGGATGCAGCAGGCTGCGGCCACCCGCTGGTCCTGGATGATGACGGCCCCGTCCTCCAGTGGGCTGGTGGGTTGGAAGACGGCGTTCAGGAGTTCGGCCGAGACCTCAGCGTCGAGCTGCACCCCGCCCTCGATGAAGTCGCCCAGTCGAACCTGCCGGGCAATGACGATGAGGGCGCCGATCTTGTTTCGGGAGAGGGTGCTGGCCGATTTCACCACCTCCCGTATCACCTGCGCTTCCGCCCGGAACAGGGCCTTGAGGAAGGGGTTTCTACCCAGACGGACGAGCCCGTGGCGGAGTTCGGGCTGGAAGATGACGATGATGAGCACCAGGGCCGCCAGTCCCAGGAACTGGGTGAGCAGGTAGTGAATGGCCTCGAAACCAGCCATGTTGGCCAGGAAGGAGGCGGCCACGAAGCTCACGGTGAAGATGATGATGAGTCCGCGCAGGACCCCGGCGCCACGGGTTCCCCGTACGAAGCGGAACACCAGGTAGAGGATGGCCGTCAGCACCAGCACCTGGGCGGCGTCGTTGGCGTAGAGGGAAGCCCAGGACCGTAGCCAATCCATGTCTCTATCCCACGGGAGAGGATGCCGGCCGGGGCCGACGGCCAGGGGTCAAGGCGTCGGTCAGGGTAAGGGCCTGTCGGGTCTCGGTCACGTCGTGGACCCGAAAGAGGGCGGCGCCGTTCAGCCTGGCCACCACCAGACTGGCCAGCGACCCGGCCAGACGCTCCTCCGCGGGTGCTCCCGACAGCTTGCCGATGAACGACTTGCGGGAGGTGCCGACGAGCAGGGGGTAACCCAGCTTCCCGAGCTCCCCCAGCCGACGCAGAATCTCCAGGTTGTGCTCCACCGTCTTGCCGAAGCCGATGCCCGGGTCGATGACAATGGCCTCCGCCGGCACACCGGCCTCGAGGGCCCGACCGACCCGCTCCTCCAGAAAGGAGCGGACGTCCGTCACAACGTCTTCGTAGCAGGGACTGAGCTGCATGGTCCGGGGCGTGCCCTGCATGTGCATGAGCACCAACCCGGCCCCTCTCTCGGCCACCAGGCCGGCCATTTCCGGGTCGGCGAGGGCCGTTATGTCGTTCACCATGTGTACGCCGCGGTCCAGCGCGGCGCGGGCCACCTGGGGCCGACAGGTGTCGATGGAGAGGAAGATGGCGAGCTCCTTGGCCAGGGCCTCGATCACCGGGAGCACCCGGCGAAGCTCCTCCTCCGGCGGGACCTCCTCGGCTCCGGGTCGGGAGCTCTGCCCACCCACGTCGATGACGTCGGCCCCCTCGGCCGCCAACCGGTGACCGTGCTCGACGGCGAGCGCGGGGTCAAGGAACCGACCGCCGTCGGAAAAAGAGTCGGGCGTCACATTGAGGACGCCCATCACCCGAGGCCCGTCCAGCGGGAGTTCACCGTCCCGCATGCGCAGCACCTGCACTTGCACCTCCTCGCCCAGGCCCCTACAGACTCAAGCCGGTCGGGCCCGGAGTTCGCCTCCGGCAGCCTCTTCACCCGGATGAGGTCGTAGCTTCTCCTGTCGGGCGTCCTCTTTCGAGACGGCTTCGGGGACGGGTCGTCGCTGGGCCTCCTCCTGCTCGCGAGGCAGGGGTTTCCCGGCCAGGATGCAGTCGACCTCCTCGTTGCCCAGCA
>CAZIBA010000303.1:0-1822 GCA_964536795.1 uncultured Planctomycetota bacterium
TTGCATCAACCACCGCTTCTGGGCCAACCGCATGTACGACTGCCATATGGGCGTCTCGCTGGCACCCATCCGAGTCGGGCCCACCTACGTCCTCCGCAACCTGGTCCATCTCTACAAGTCCAGCGGCATCAAGTACTCTGTGAGTTCCTTCGGCAAGACCTACATCTATCACAACGTCTGCTACACCGACGCGCCTGAGCACAACGCCCTGTCGGCGTACGGGCCCTTCGACAATCACCACTACCGGAACAACGTCTTCCGGGGGACCCGCTACGTGATCGAGGACACGACAGGCCGGGAGCATACGGCCACCTGGGACTACGACTGTCTGTTTACTACCGCCGAAAACAGCTGGGTGAAATGGGCCAACGTCCGCTACGACAGCCGGGAGGCGTGGGTGGAGGCCCTGGGCTTCGAGGAGCACGGCATCGTGGCCGAGCCCGGCTTCATCGACCCGGAGAAGGGCAACTTCCGCCTCCGCCCCGACAGCCCCTGCATCGACGCCGGCGTCCCCGTCCCCAACATCAACGACGACTTTGCCGGCTCCGCCCCCGACATCGGCTGCTTCGAGTACAGAGACCAGTAGGGGGCCGGGGCTCTCGCCCTATTGTGCGGTAGGTCTGCCGACGGTGATGGTGCTTCCCAGGTCGCCCACGACGTAGTCTGCGCCCAGAATCTGCTTGAAGAGGGCTCGGGTGCGGTCGCCGGAGCAGTGGGAGGGGGCGGCCCGGCGGACCCGTAGGGCCCGGAGCTCGTCGATGGTGCGCTTGATCTGTTCGTCGTTCATCTGCAGCATGTGAAAGCCCCCGGTGACCAGGGCGACGTCGTCGCTTTCGAGGCCCAGCTCAGCAGCCACCTCCTTCGCCCCGCGCACCATCTCCACCACCCCCGGGTGGGCGCAGCCCGTCACCACCACCAGACCGTCGGCGGTGGCAGCGACGAGGGCCTGCTCCTTGATGCCCGTTCCCAGTTCCCCCGTCGACCAGAGGCCGGGAAGAATGGGCTGGCCTTTCTTGACCGCTACACAGCGTGCGTCGGCTCGTTCGACCGTCTTGATGAAGCGGGGAGGAAAGGACGGGGGTACGAAGACGGTCACCTGCGGGTTGGCTTTGAGGAAGTCGTCCAGGCCACCCGTGTGGTCGGTGTGGATGTGGGAAAGCACCACGGCGGCGACGTCGTGCGGGTCGATGTCCATCTGCTTCAGGTTGGCCATCAGGATGGAGCCCTGAGTGCCCGTGTCAAAGAGAACGGGCTTCTCGCCGCCCTCGACGACGCAGGCGAAGCCCCAGTCGGCGGTGAGCCCCTGGCCGCCGGCGTAGTTGTTGTAGACGATCTTGAGCGTGACACCCGGGAGCACGGTGGCGGTTGACATCTTTTCTCCTCCCTCCTGCTCAGCCGACAGACCGACACAGACGAGCGACACGGAAACCAGGATCCCCAGACGCGTCATCCTGCGGCCCTCCAAACCAGAGTCCCGGTGGGCCTCGGGGGAGGTCCTATTCCGTCCGTCCATATTTGATGTCGATGACGGGGGCGCCGTCCAGGGCGTCGAGTCCCTCGACGTGGAGCTCCAGTCGCTCCCGACGGATGAGCCTGACGGTCGTCACGCCGATGGGGTTGGGACGCATGGGGCTGCGCAGCGCGAAGACGCCCTGCTTCGCGCGGGAGCGGTCACCGCGGGGATGGACGCGCAGACGTCCGCGGTCCTCGGGCCGCAACCGGTGCATCCAGTACAGGATGGTCAGGTGTTCGAGAGCGTCGATGCCGTCCAGAGCGGCCTCGAACTCAGGGAAGACTTGGATGCATACGGTCTTCGGTGGGT
>CAZIBA010000303.1:1832-4157 GCA_964536795.1 uncultured Planctomycetota bacterium
GCACGCGCTACTGCGCCAGCGAAACGACGCGCCGGTCCCGGAGGTCTTCGCCTTGGAGCTCATCGTCGGCCCTCCGTCCGGTCGCCCAGAACAAGGCGACCGGGAACCCGAGGTCCCCGGTCGCTTGGCTTGGCACATCTGTCTTGAGTCTGCTGACTGCGGCCCGGCCGGGCCCTGGCTACTTCTCCAGCAGGCCGGTGAGGTAGTCGTGGTGCTCCTCTTCGTCGGCCAGGATGCCACGAAGGAGTCCGTGGGTGGTGCTGTCACCAGCCTTCTCAGCCTCGGCCAGGATTTCCTTGTACAGGGCGATGGCTTCTTCCTCGGCCTTGATGTCGAGCTTGACCATCTCGCGAACGGTCTTGCCCACCTTGATGGGGTCGGGCTTGGTGGTGGGGACGCCCCCCAGGTAGACCAGTCGCTCGGCGATGTCCTCGGCGTGCTTCATCTCGGTGATGGCGATGCTCTTGAGCTCGGCCTCGACGATAGCCCCCTCAAAGCCCATCGCCTGAACGTGCTGCCACATGTACTGAATGGAGACCTGGATCTCCCGGGCAATGGCCTGGTTCAACATATCGAGCAGCTTCTTCTTCGCCATGACTCCGCACCTCCTTTTGTGGCAGAGAACTCCCGGTACGAGCTCCCGTGGCCCTCTCCAAACAGTATGGGCTACGTCTCAGTCCCTGTCAAACAGAAAAGAGCGGTTTTGCTTGCCTTCACCACCCACTCCGCTACACTAATCGGGGGAGCTTCTGCGACGGTGAAGGGTTCCAGCAGGAACAAGGGAGATTCACAATGGGCCGAATGACGATGGCTGCTGTGTTGGTGGTGAGCGTGGTATGTGGCGTGGTCGGGGGCGCACCTGCGTACGAGGAGAAGCTGCTCAAGTCGTTCGAGTCGTCCGACGCGCTGTTGGGCTGGGAGGGGAGCGCACCACCCGCCCTGGTGGCCGAGCACGCGACGGAGGGTCGGCAGGCCCTCCGGGTCGAGCTGGAGAAAATGGGCTCCAACGTGGGCGTGACCGGGCTCCGTTGGGACCTCAGCGGCTACGACAAGCTCAAGCTGGACGTCACCAACGAGGGCCCGCCCGTCGTCGTCACCCTGAAGGTCGGGGACCGCGCGGGGGCCAGCTACCAGTCCTGGTACTACCTCATCAAGACGGGCTACAACCGGGTGGAGTACATCATCGACGGCTTCACCTCGGCCCTGGACGTCTCCCGGTTCGATTCCCTCAACGTCCGCATCGACCAGGAGACCCCCAAGCCCGCTACCTTCTACATCGACAACATCCGCGCCACCCGTGGACCCGACGACGACACCTGGCTCGTCCCCAAGGAGCTGCCCTCCAAGGCCCTGGACGTAACCGGGAACCTCATCGCCAACCCGTCCTTTGAGCTGGGGATGGAGAACTGGGGGAGCTGGGGCGAGTGGGACGGAGGCAAGTACACCTTCGGCTCAGGCTCCGGTTCCGATGCCCACAGTGGCGGCGCGTCCGCTGCCATCATCTGCCAGAAGCAGGGGCGAGGGGGCATCTATACGGTCCCGATGAAACTCCCCGGCGCAGGTACCTACCAGGTCACCGTCTACACCAAGGGAACGGACGGCGTTCGCTTCCGCACGTCGGTGACGACCGGTCAGGTCGTGGGGGGTGAGGAGTTCGAGGTGCCCGACCGGTGGGCCAAAGTCGACTATCAGGTCAAAGTGGAAGACCCGTCGGCGGACTTCCGGCTCTACCTCTACAACGTGGGCACGGGTATCCTCTACGTGGACGACGTGGCCCTGGTTCCCCCGGCCGGTGTGGGTGTGGTCGGCGCTGAGCGGAAGGCCGCCGACGGCGAGGCCCCGACCGTGGCCATCCAGGGCGACGTGATGACCGTGGACGGCAAGCCCTTCTTCCCCATCGGCGTCTACGGCTGCTCCGACCCCAAGGGACAGCTCGCCGGTACCAGCTTCAACCTGGTGACGGGCGGGGCCACCTCCAGCTCCGGGCTGGCCTACCTGGACGCCTGCGCCGAAGCCGGGGTGTACTCCTGGGTGAACCTGACCGGGAGGATGCGGGGTCACGTGCCCTGGCAGGCGGGTGAGATAGCCGCCAAAGTGAAGGACCACCCGGCCGTCCTGGCCTGGTACCTGTGCGATGAGCCCGACCACGCCGGCTGGAACGTGCCCCCACCTGAGTTGAGACTGGGGAAGAAGGTTATTGCCGAGGAAGAGGGCGGCGCGCACCCCAGCATCACCCTGGTGATGGCCTGGGCCCCCTCCAACATCTACCAGTACCGCGACACCTGTGACATCCTGGCCACCGACCCCTACTGCATCAAGGCGGAG
>CAZIBA010000304.1:0-1565 GCA_964536795.1 uncultured Planctomycetota bacterium
AAGGCAGACCACCCGTGTGAAGACCACGGGCACTCGCTTCGCGGGTGCCCGTGCCCAGAGGATTCCCTCTCCCTTTGGGAGAGGGCCAGGGTGAGGGTTGCGCGGGGGCCACGGCCCTCGCCACTCAGCCCAGAAGCAACTGGAGCAGGGCTTTCTGGGCGTGGAGCCGGTTCTCGGCCTGGTCGTAGACTATTGCCTGCTCGCCGTCGATGACCGAATCGGTAATCTCCAGTCCCCGCTTGGCGGGCAGGCAGTGCATCACCCTGGCCGTCTTCGGGGCCTTGGCCATCAGCTCGTCGTTGACCTGGTAGCGGCCGAAGACGCGCTTCCGTTCCTCCAGCTCGGCCTCCTGGCCCATGCTGGCCCAGACGTCGGTGTAGACGAAGTCGGCGTCCCTGACGGCCAGGGCCGGGTCGTCCGTCAGCACGACGCTTCCCACGGTCTTCCCCAGACCCTTAGCGGCGGCGCCGAGGTCTTCCCCGGTCAGTTGGTGGTCGGCCGGAGAGGCCACCGTGAGCTGCACACCCAGCCGAAGGCTCAGTGAGGCCAGGGACCGGGCCACGTTGTTGGCGTCGCCGACGTAGGCCAGCTTCACACCGTTGAGCTTGCCCGCCTGCTCCTCGATGGTGAGAAAGTCGCCCAGGGCCTGGCAGGGGTGCTCGTGGTCGGTGAGGGCGTTGACGACGGGTACCGAGCTGTAGCGGGCCAGCTCGTCCACGTTCTCCTGCGCGAAGGTACGGATGACGATGGCCGCGACGTAGCGCGAGAGCACCAGCGCAGCGTCCTTCGACGCCTCCCGGCTGCCCAGCCCCAGCTCCTGCTGTGTGAGGTAGATGCCCGAGGCCCCCAGCTCATTGAGGGCCACCTCGAAGCTCACCCGGGTTCGGAGCGAGGGCTTGTGGAAGATGAGGGCCACGGTGCGCCCGGCCAGCTCCCGGGAGAGCTCACCCCGGTTCCGCCGGGCCTTGAGCTCGTGGGCCAGGTCGAGAATCTCCCGGGCGTCCGCCGGGTCCAGGTCGGCGATCACGCGCAGATGTCTCGCCTTCACCGACACCTCCTTTCGCATGATGAGGACAAGGGGCTTAAGCCCCTTGCCTTCGGTCACTGGCAGGCGTCCCGCAGGACGTTGCCCAGGATGTCCAGGCCCTGGTCCAGTTCCTCCTCGCTCACGGTGAGGGCCGGGTAGAGCCGGAGCACCCGCTCGTGGGTGCAGTTGATGTTGAGGCCCCGGCGCAGGCACTCAGCGGCCACCTCCGCCCCCGGTCGGCTGAGCTCCACGCCGATCATCAGCCCGCGGCCCCGCACCTCGCTGACCAGTCCCCCTAACTCCCGGGCCAGAGACCGGAGCGCGTCCATCACGTACTCACCCAACGTCCGGGCCCGCTCCAGCAACCCCTGCTCCTCGATGGTGCGGACGGTGGCGATGGCCGCAGCGCAGGCCAGGGCGTTTCCGCCGAAGGTGCTGGCGTGCATGCCGGGACGCAGCTCGGCCGCTACCGCCGGCGTGGCCACGAAGGCCCCGATGGCCGCGCCGCTGCCCATCCCCTTGGCCAGGGTCATGATGT
>CAZIBA010000304.1:1575-4150 GCA_964536795.1 uncultured Planctomycetota bacterium
AGTGCTGGTAGGCGAAGAAGTCGCCCGTCCGGCCCATACCGGTGGTGACCTCGTCGGCGATGAGCAGCGCCCCCCGCTCCCGGGTCAGTCGCCGGGCGGCCTCGAGGAACTCCTCGCTGGACAGGTTGATGCCCCCCTCGCCCTGGATGGGTTCCACGATGAGGGCAGCGGTCTCCTCGTCGATGGCACGGTCCAGAGCTTCGAGGTCGTTGAGGGGGACGTAGTCAAAACCGGTTGGCAACGGGGCGAAGCCCTTGTGGTACTTGGGCTGGCCGGTGGCCGTCATCGCTCCCAGGGTGCGGCCGTGGAAGGAGTCCAGGAGGGAGACGATCTTCGTCCGCCCCTCAGGAGTGGCCACGCGGGCCAGCTTGATGGCCCCCTCCACCGCCTCGGCCCCACTGTTGCAGAAGAAGCACTGTCCGCCGAAGGAGCGCTCGGAGAGCAGCTGGGCAAGGACCCCCTGGGGTTCGGTGTAGAAGTTGTTGGGCACGTGGAGCAGCACCCCGGCCTGCTGGCGGATGGCCTCGACCACGGCCGGGTGGCAGTGCCCCAAGATGCTCACGCCCCAGCCGGGGAAGAGGTCCAGGTACTCCCGCCCCTCGGCGTCATAGAGGTGGCTGCCCTGGCCGCGGACCACCACCACGGGCGTCCGGGTGTAGTTGGGGATGACGTGCTTGGTGAACAGCTCGATGGTCTCTTCGGTCTTCATGTCTGCGCCTCGAGTTCGTCCACGGGTTGTTCCTCTTCCACGGGCGGTTCGACGATGACTTCACATTCAGGCAGCGACCTCAGGAAGGTCCGGCCGTAGGAGCGTCTGAACACCCGGCTGTCCAGGATGACGACCACGCCGGTGTCGCTGCTGGTGCGGATGAGCCGGCCGAAGCCCTGGCGAAAGCGGAGCACGGCCTCCGGGAGGGTGTACTCGGCGAAGGCGCTCCCACCCCGACGGGTGATGGCTTCGGCCCGGGCCTCGGTGAGGGGCTGGTCGGGGACGGCGAAGGGCAGCCGGGTGATGGTGACGTTGGAGAGGGCCTCCCCGCGCACGTCCACGCCCTGCCAGAAGCTGTCGGTGCCGAAGAGCACCGAGCTGACGTCCTGGCGGAAGCGCTCCAGCATCCTGGTCCGGGGCATCCCCTCCCCCTGACAGAAGGAGGCCAGGCCGTGCTCGGCCAGGAAGGGCTCCAGTTCCCGGTAGGCCCGCTGCATCAGCCGGTAGCTGGTGAAGAGCACGAAGGCCCGGCCCTCGCTGAGCAGGACGTAGTGCTTCAGGCGCTCGATGAGGGCGGTCGCGTAGGCGTCCTCGTCCTTGGGGTCGGGCATGTCGCGGACGAGGTAGAGCTTGACCTGTCGGCGGAAGTCGAAGGGACTCCCCAACTTGAGTTCCCGGCAGTGCCCCAGCCCCAGCCTCCCCCGGAGGTAGGCGAAGGGGTTCTCCTCGGCCACGGTGAGCGTGGCGCTGGTGAGGGTCACCGAGTCCACCTCGCCGAAGAGCATCCCGGCCAACCCCTCGGCCACGCTCACGGGAGCTGCCTGCAGGGTCACCCGGCCCCGCTGGCCCCGTCGACGGGCGCGGCTGGCCTCCACCCAGTAGACCGAGTCGGGGAGCTTCTGCCCCAAGAAGGCCTCCACGGTGCCGGCCTGCCGGTAGCACTTCTCGGTGTAGCTCTTGAGTTCCTGTTCGTCCTCGGCGCTCTCGGCCAGGCTGCGCAGTCCCCCCAGGGCGTCGCCCAGCTCCCTCAGGGCCGGGCTCAGGGGGTCGCCCACCACCTGCGCCTCCTGCACCCGCCCGTTGGCCGGCACCCCCCGGGCCCGCCACCCGGCCAGGTCACCGAAGAACTTCCGGGCCGCCTCGCGGGCCGCCCCCACCCGCGTCCGGGCGACCTGGGACTGGTAGCCGGTGAGGAATCCCTTCTGCCGACGCTCCGAATAGAGCACGCTGAGCAGCCACTCCACCTGGGTGTTGCGCAGTTCCAGCCCCAGGTAGCGGGAGGCCACGTCCTCCAGGCTGTGGGCCTCGTCCAGAACCACAGCCTGGTACTCGGGCAGGAAGCTCACGTCCTCCTGACGCAGGGCCAGGTCCTCGAAGAAGATGTGGTGGTTGGTGACCAGCAGGTGGGCGGCGTTCATCCGTCGCCGAGCCCGCCAGAGGAAGCAGCGCTGACGGTAGGGGCAGCGGCGACCCAGGCAGTTGTCGGACTCACACTTGACCAGGGTCCAGACTGCCGGCGAGGGCTCCGTCTCGAAGTCGCTCAGACTGCCGTCCTCCGTCTGGTAGGCCCACTCCTCGATGCGCCAGAGCTCGCGCACCTCCTCGGCCGTGGTGAAGAGGTCGGCCTGTCGTCGGCTGGCCAACTGCAGTCGCCGCAGGCACACGTAGTTGTTGCGCCCCTTGACCAGCACGGCCACGAACTCGGTGGGCAGGGAGCTGCTAAGCAGGGGGATGTCCTTGGAGATGAGCTGCTCCTGCAGGTTGATGGTGTGGGTGGAGACGACCACGCGGCCCCGGCGAGCGACGGCGAAGTCGATGGCCGGCAGCAGGTAGATGGGCATCAGTCGAAGCCACTGAATGGCCGGT
>CAZIBA010000305.1:0-4129 GCA_964536795.1 uncultured Planctomycetota bacterium
CTTGCGCGCCGGCCCTGCTGCCGAGCCGGGCTCAGACGCCGAGCTGCGCCAGCAGTTGGCCCGGGACATCCAGGCCCTGGCCAACCTGCCCGAGGGTTCCCGGGTGACGGGCTACCCCGGCGCCCGGGCAGCCCGCGACTACGTCATCGATCGGCTGCGGGGGCTGGGCGTACAGCGCGTCCACACCCAGGAGTTCCCCCTGGTCGTGCCCGTCACCCAGAGCGCCTCGGTCACCGTGGGGGGCGAGGAAATCCCGGCCCACCCCCTGTGGCCGAACTGGGTGCGCACCGCGACCACCGGGGGCACCATCAGCGGACCCGTCCTCTCTGCCGGCCGGGGTTTCTTCGAGGACTACAACGGCAAGGACGTGCCCGGGAGCATCGTGCTGCTGGACGGCGACCGTTCGGTGGACTGGATCAACGCCTTCAGCTTCGGGGCCAAGGCCGTGCTCTTCGTGGAGCCCGAGGAACCCATCAGGCGGGAGCTGGAGTACAAGATGAGCGACATCCCCTTTGACGGCCCCCGCTTCTGGGTGCCGCGGGACGTCGGGGTGCGCTTGCGCTCCCGGGTGGAGGAGGCCGAGGCCCGTGGCCGGCCACTCACCGCTCAGGTCTCCTGCCAGGTCTCCTGGGAGCGTCGCCCGGCCTGGAACGTCATGGCTTTCCTGCCGGGCTCCGACCCCAAGCAGGCCAAGCACGTCACCGTGCTCCACACCTACTACGACGCCATCTCCGTGGTGCCGGACCTGGCCCCGGGGGCGGAGTCGGCGGGCAACGTAGCTGCCCTGCTCTCTCTCACCGAGTCCCTGGTCCGTCAGCCACCCAGACGACCGGTGCTCCTGGTCTTCACCGCTGCCCACTTCCAGGGAGTGGCCGGGATGCGCCGCTTCTGCGACCTGCTGAAGCTCACCGACGACGAACTGGCGAAGGAAATCGACCGGCTGGCCAACCAGGTCATCCGCGCCGACGACCGACTGGCCGACTACGCTGCCATCCGCGAGCTCTTCGCGCCCATGCGGGAGGAGTCCCCGGACACCTACGAGCGGGTGATCGACACGGTGAAGCAGATGGAGGCCGACGTGCTGGCCGTCTCCACCCAGAAACCCAAGTACGACGCCCTGTACGAGATCCTGAAGGACTTCGCAGAGAGTCCCTTCTACGTGGCCTTGAAGACGGGCCTGGACCGCTACCAGAGCCGGGACCGGGCTACGGAATCCTTCCGCCTCAAGTACCTGCGTCTGGTGACCAACCGCGAGTTGCTGCAGGAGATGGACCCTCAGCTACCGGAGAAGGTCAGCTTCGGCTTCGGGCTGGACCTGTCCAGCCAGGGGTCCGAGCTGGGCATCTTCCACAAGGGACACCTGGTGGACCAGGGGGGCAGCCTCTCGGAGGGCGTGCTCCGGAACGTCTTTCTTCAGGTCGGCCTGCGGGCTGGGGACCTGGCCAGGGAACTGGCCGGCCCGGGGGAGGCACTGCCTCTCTCGTCTCGCCCACCGGTGAGTCCGGTCAAGAGCTCTTCTCGGGCAGGCAGTGCAGACACCCGAGACAAGCGAAGCTTGATCGTCGACGGCATCACCCAGCCCACCGGACGCATCTGGCGGAGCTATTTCCCCGGTCCCGTGGCCTTCGAGAGCGAGCTGCTGACCCTCTCGGCCAGGCCGGCCGTCACCTTCACCACGGGCAACGACAGCCGGGTGTTAGTGGACACCCCGGCCGACACGCCCGAACGGATGAACCTGGATAACCTCACCGACCAGGTCTCGCTGCTCCGCAAGCTGCTGGCGGCCATGCTGGACGACTTCCGCACGGCCCGGGCCATCGACCGCATCTCCACGGACAAGCTGCTCACCGACTGGGGCACCCGGGCGGTGGGACGTGTCGTGCAGTACGACCCCAAGCAGAGCATGGGGATGGCCGACGTGCCCGTGCCCGGTTGCGTGGTGGTCTGCCGACAGAACCCGGGACCGTTCAGCCGGGGCGACGTGTGGAAGAGCTACGCCGGGGTGCGCCCACCCTTGCTCTCAGAGGTCGACGAGGCCGGCAACTTCGAGTTCGTCACCATCCCCCACCAGCGGGCACTCCCCTGGGACCACGGCAAGTTCCTCTTCGAGGCCTATCGGCTGGACGACGCCAGCGGTGAGGTCACCTACGCTCCGGACCGGGGCGACCAGGGCGAGAAGCTCTTTCCCACCGACGTCCCCATCACGGTGGCCGAGAAGGACGTCACCGTGGTGGTGTTCCCCTGTGTGCCCGTCACCGTCTTCGACCTCCTGGACCAGCGCTCCTACAACATGTTCTCGACGGTGCAGCTCTACGACGCTCGCACGGACAGTGAACCGTTCCAGTTCGGTTACCGGGTGGCCGGCATGATCCAGGGTGTCAGCTACATAGAACCCGTGGGTGTGCTTTTCCTCGCTTCGGGGACCAGGTTCAAGGCCACCTTCGGTGCCGGTGTGGCCGGCACCCGCTTTGCCCTGCTCGGTTCGGAGGCGCCCGACAAGACGCACTACAACGGTGTCGGCTACCTGGCCGACGGACCCACGGCCATCGTCAACACCCCCTACCTGATGGCCCGGGACCTCTGGAACCTGGACGAGTACCGCCTGGACGTGCTGCGCACCCACGGCGTGAGAAACGACAAGGTGGAAGGTCTGCACCAGGAAGCCAGGATCGAACTGGGCAAGGCCGAGTCGGCGCTGGAGGAGAAGCGCTACGGCCCCTTCGTCCGTCACGCCCGGGCCGCCTGGGGATACGAAGCCCGGGCCTACCCCAGCGTGGAGGGCACCACCACGGACATCACCACGGGGGTGCTCTTCTTCCTCTTCCTGCTGCTTCCGGTGAGTCACTTCGGTGAGAGGCTGATCTTCGGCTTCCCCGACATCAACCGCAAGATCGCCGGCTTCTTCGCCATCTTCATCGTGATGTTCCTCATCCTGGCCCTGGTGCACCCGGCCTTCGGGGTGACCTCGGGTGGGCCCATCATCCTGCTGGCCTTCATCACCGTGGCCCTGTCGCTGCTGGTCATATCGATGATCCGGAGCCGCTTCGAGGTGGAACTGGAACGACTGGAGCGACGACCAGGCCAAGCCACCCGCAGCGACCTCAACCGCACCAACGCGGCCAAACAGGCTTTCCTCCTGGGCATCGCCAACATGCGTCGACGCAAGGTCCGCACCACCCTGACCATCCTCACCCTGGCCACCCTGATGTTCACGGTGCTCTCGCTCACCTCAATCGAGCCCAAGCTCACCGTCAAACGCCGGGCCCTCAGCGAAGAGGTCCGCCTGCCCTACCAAGGCGTCCTCGTCCGTGACGTCACCTGGGGCACGCTCACCGACCAGCTCTACAAGGGTGTCCGGAACCAGTTCCTGCGGCCGTCGGCCGAGGGCGAGGAGGCCCCAGACGTCAGCGGCGGCGAGCCCGGCGGAGCCGTGCTGGCCCCGCGGGCCTGGCTGGTGAGCCAGTCACTTCGGGAACCCGGCGCCGTCGAGGTCGTCTCAGTGGCCGACCCGTCGCGACGGTACGTGGCCACCGGCCTGGTGGGGATGTCCCCGCAGGAGCGGCTGGTCACCCGACCCCAGGAGATGCTCCTCAGCACCCCCGCCTGGTTCACCGCAGAGGAGCCCGACGCCTGCGTGCTGACGGAGAAAATGGGCCAGGTTCTGGGCATCGGTCCCGAGGAGGTGAGCGGAAAGAGCGAGGGGGCCCCCCGGGTACGGGTCTTCGGCGTGGAACTGGCCGTCGTGGGCATTTTCGACGACGAGAAGTTGAGCCACTACAAGGACATCGACACCGAGTGGCTCAGTCCCGTGGACTACCAGGAGGAGTCCTGGCAGAAGCACTCTCAGATCCGCCGGGACCCCACTGAACTCTACCACTACGTCCACCTCAACCCCCAGAACATCCTCTGGGTCACCTACGACTTCCTGATGGCCCAGGGGGGGACGCTGCGCTCCATCGTCTACCGGCCAGGTGACCCGGCCAGCCTCCGCGTCCAGGTGGAGAAGGACCTGCTGCGTCGGCACACCATGTCGGCTTTCGTGGCCGTGGCCCACGGGCCAGCGGCCGGACCCCAGGGGCAGAGGGAACGGGTGCGGGGAGAAGGGGCGCCGAGCGCCGCGGTCCTGGGT
>CAZIBA010000306.1:0-4122 GCA_964536795.1 uncultured Planctomycetota bacterium
GAAGTTCCTTGTACTCGGGAATCACCTGAAGGACCTTGGCGCTCTCCAGCTCCGCCGGCTTGTGGAAGCTGCGAGGGTTACCAAAGAAGACACCCTCGATGGCGCCAGCGGCAAAGACCGACACAGCCCCCAGCAGAAGGATACCCACCAGTACGAGGGCGCCCCGTCGTCCGCTTTGACTCAAGGCATACGCTCCCTACACAGAGTCTTCCTGCGACTCCTTCTAATACTACCCCAGATATCGTCGAGCGCAACCCTTTTCTGCAATTCTTTCTTCCTCTGCCTGTCGGTGGGTGCACGTCAAGATCGTGGGGGCGGGTGACCGGTTGAGCAAGGGACCGTAGGTGAGCAGCCTTCCGCCCGGCCGGGTCAGCTCTTGGTTGCTGTCGTTGGCGCCTCTACTGCTCTCCTGCTCAATTGCTCACCTGCTCTACCAGGGGTGTACCACGGCCCTTACGGGCCGTAAAGGAAGCGGAACTCGCAGGCGTCTCCCACGGCCACTGGCTTCGCCGGTGTCCGTGCCACCCGCTGCATCGCTCATCGGCAGGCGGGTCGGATTCCACCCACAGAACCGGCGTACGCCCTGTCAGTTCCACCGGTGCGAAGACCTTCTTGCTGCACGGTGTCGCGCCCCCTTCTTGTTGAAGGACCCTTGTCTTTGCAGCGTCTTCCCTGTTGAATGGGAGGGGTGCCGGGAGAGCTTGCTCTACAGTCACCTCATCTGCTCGGCTTGGCCGGTCCCGGACCGTACGGCCCTGCGAAGGGACGATGTGTCATGATGGCAGGTTGCCGGGTGTGGACGCTGGCGTTCTTCTCCACGCTCGCCCTGACGGTCGGGCTCCTCGCCCAGGCTCCCGAGGTCGGGCCGCCGTCGCCGGATTCCGTGGCGGAGCTTCTCAGCCGACTCGACGACCCCCAGACACAAGACCAGGCCGCCGACCAACTGAGGGAACTCGGCCCCGACGCTGTCCCCCACCTGCTGAAGGCCCTCCCCGAGGCGCCGGGCGACCGTCGAAGCCTCCTGGTCATCATACTGGGCCGTATCGGTGACCCCCGGGCCCGGGAAGCCCTGGAGGGCTGCCTCAGGGACGACGAAGTCCAGGTGCGCCGACGGGCCGCCCTGGCTCTGGGGGAGCTGGGCCGGAACGAGTCCTCACCTCCCCTGGTCGCCGCCCTGGCCGACGAGGACGCTCAGGTGCGCTCCCACGCCGCCTTCGCGCTGGGCGAGCTGGCCGACACCCGGGCCCTGGTCCCCCTCCTCAAGGTGCTCACCGACGACGCCGAGTCCGTGCGCGACTACGCGACCGTGGCCTTGAGCAAGCTCAAAGACCCGGCCGCTGCTCCCGCCCTGCTCTGGCTGCTGGCTCATGACCCCAGCCCCTACGTGCGGGCCCACGCCGCCATGGCCCTGGCGGAGCTGCGGGTCCCCGCTGCCTCGGGCCTTCTGGTGGAGGCCCTGGAGGACCCCAGCGATCTGGTGCGTCGACGGGCCCACAGGGCCTTGGGGGTGCTCTCCGGGGAGGACTTCCCCTTCGGTTCCCGGACCAGCGCCCTGGTGCGCAAAGGGCAGGTGGCCCGCTGGCGGGAGTGGTACGAATCCGCTCGGGCCACACTGGGGGAGCTGGCGCCGGTGGCCCCCCGCGAACTGTCCCGTCGGTTGACCCCGACCGTGGGGCCCCTGCCCGAGACGCCTGCCGGACCCCAGCCGGAGACCCCCGCCCTGAGCCCACCGGCCGGACCCCGAATGAGCCCGTCCCCACGTCTGGTCGAGCGACCCATTCCTCGGGAGGCGGAGCAGAACTTCCAGGTAGGCGCCAAGGCCCTGACCGAAGGGGATTGGGAAAAGGCCCGGGAAGCTCTGAGCCGGGCCGTCGCCCTCGCTCCTGACTGGGCCGACGCTCACTACAACCTGGCCGTCGCTCGTCTCAAAGGCGGCGACAGGTCCGGGGCGGTCGGCCAACTGCAACGGGTCACCACCCTGGCGCCCACGGACGGCGAGGCCTGGGCCCTGCTCGGGGTGCTGCTCTGGCTGGAGGGCGAACTCACCCAGGCCGTGCACGCGCTCAGCCGAGCCGCCCGGCTCCCCGGGGCGACCCCGGCTACCCTCTACAACCTGGGTGCAGCGGCCCTGGAACTCCGTGACTACCCGACCGCGGCCCGCTGGTTTGAGGAGCTGGAGAAGCGGGGTCTGGGCGAGCTCCCCGCAGCCACCCGGGGCGAGGTCCACCTGCGGGCCGGCATCGCTTTCTACCACGCCGGCGAGCTGCAGCGGGCCCTGGACCACCTCCGTGAGGCCGAAAGGGAGGGTGCACCCGGCCCCCTGCTGGACGTCTACCTGGGTCACACCCTCCGGCTGGCGGGTCGGAGCGAGGAGGCCGTCGAGCACTACCGTTCGGCCCTGGCGGTCGGCGTACGCGATGGGGCCCTGCGCTCGGCCCTGGCCGGGGCCCTGCTGGCCCGGGGCGACTATGCGGAGGCGGAGGAGCTGCTCCGGGAACTGGTCCGCCAGCAGCCCGAGGACGCCGACTCCTGGCTCCGTCTCGGGCTCTGTCTCACCGAGCGCGGCCAGATCGTCGAGGCCCGCCGAGCGCTGGAGCAGGCGCTGGAGCTCCGACCAGACGACGAGTCGGCCCGGCGAGCCGTGGCTGAGCTGGCCTTGCGCCAGCGCGACACGGAGACGGCCGCAGCTGCCTACGGGCCCCTGGTCCAGGCCCATCCCGACGACGCCCGGGCCCACTACGGTCTGGCCCTGGCCCTGGATGAGGGCGGCCAGGAGAAAGAGGCAGAAGAGCACTACCGGGCGGCCGTGGAGCTGGCTCCGGGCGAGTCCGCCTACCGGACGGGTCTGGCCTACCTGCTCCTGGAGGACGGTCGGGGCCAGGAGGCCGAGGCCGTGCTCCGGGCCGGGCTGGTCGGCGCTCCCGAGGAGGGGTTCCTGCTCAAGGCCCTGGGGCTGGTCTTGGCGGCTCGGGGGGACCTCAGAGGAGCAGCTGACGTCTACCGCAGGGCGGCCGCGGCCCGGCCCGAGGACGCCGGAGTCTGGCGGAACCTGGGGGTGGTCAGTCAGCAGCTCCAGCGGTACGAGGAGGCCGAGGTGGCTCTGAAGAAGGCCCTGGAGCTGGCCCCCCAGGAGGCGGAGACCCACCACGCCCTGGCTCAGCTCTACCTCGGCCGCCCGGATTCGGAGGCCCGGTGGCTGAAGCAGGGCGTGGCCCTGGCCGAGCAGGCGGTGGCCCTGGCCCCAAGACAGGCCCGCTACCAGGTGCTGCTGGCTCAAGCCTACGCCCGGACCGGCCGCTACGGGGAGGCCCTCACGGCTATCGACCGGGCGCTGCTCCTGGAGCCGGGCAACGAGCGGTACGCCCAGACTCGCCAGCGCTACCTGACCGTCCTTCGCTCCCGACAAGAACAGAGGCCCCGACCGTGAGGCCGCTTGGGCCCCAGCGCCTGTCCCGAGGGGTCGGACGGGTCCCGGCAGCTCAGACGGCCTCACGGTGAGGGCCTGTCGTTTGGTTTCATCGGCTGAGTGGCGCGGGGAAGTTCAGCAAAAAGCCTCCTTCCTGGGAAATCAGTCCCCCCGGGCTCGTACCCGGCCGATGATTCCTGTAGAATGACTGTTTGGGGGAGCGTCCGGGGCGGGTCGGCCGTGACCGGTCGGTATTCTCGGCTTCCGCCGGCGGTCTGCGCGCCGAGCGTCCGGTTTCCTCGGCCGATGACAGCGTCGCTTTCTCCGCTGCCAGGCCCGGAGGCAGGCGCTGTTGTCTGTCTTTGGGGCCCCGTCCGCATGGACCTGCCTGAGCAGGCAGGCGGAGGTGTAATCGATGAGCAGGCGCGAGTCCCTTGCTGCAGCCCTTCTGGTGCTGCTCGTTCTGGTGCTGGTGGCGGCGCGCACGTCGCCGCTCCGGTTGGCGTCGGCAGAGGAGGGGCGCGCTCACGTGTGTCCCGTCTGTGGGGACGAGGTGGAGGAAGGGTGGAGCTACTGCGCCTGGTGTGGGGCGCGTCTGGCCCCCCCGGTGCCGACCGAAAGCGACCAGGACCGCGACCCCAAGGAGACAGTGCTGGCCTTCTTCCAGGCCTACCGCAAGGCCGAGAGGGACCCGGAAGGCGCCCGCCGGGACATGG
>CAZIBA010000307.1:0-952 GCA_964536795.1 uncultured Planctomycetota bacterium
CTCCTCCGGGATTGGACCGACCACCTCGGGACCGAACAGGAGCTCCTCCACGCTCTGGGCGCCTTCGCCGGCCACGGCCAGCACCGTTACCAGCAGTGGCGCGAGACACAGGGCTGCTACTCTTACCCACGTCGTTCCTGCCTTCATGGCCTTTCCCCCGTGAATCTCCAGTTCCAAAGGACTCGAATCTCCTCCTCCAAAAGCAGGTCTGAGACCGGTACAAGCGCCAGCGGCTCACGAGATGGCGCCCGCGCTTCGGCCAGCAGCTTGCCATTGAGTCCCAGGAGCTCCATCTGGGCCCGGGCCTCCGGGTCACCCGTCTGGGCCAGCGCAAACACGTCCGCACGCAGGGGCTCAGAGGGCTCTACGACGACCTCCACCGGTTGCTCATCCGGTCGCACCGCTGCAGCCTCTACAGTCGGTTCCTGTCGAGGCTGAGGCTGAACCATGTCGCGCTGTCCCTCCTCACTCACCGGCGTCCTCCAGAGAAGCCACGCCACGGCCAGGAGAAGAGAAGTGACTGCAGCAACAGCAACGACCCGCCGAAGGAGCACGGCAACGGGAGGCTTCGCGCGTGGAGAACCAGTTGCAGCGTCAGCCCAGCGCCTGGGCAGAGCGAGCGTGGGTGGGAGCGCGGCGGCCTGAGCAAGCTCCTGGAAGGCTGATCGGACCTCACCGGAGAGCGCGGTCAGACTGTCGAGCTCCCGACGGCAAGCGGCGCACCCCTTCAGGTGTGCTGCGATACGCTCGCGCGCCACTTCAGAGAGTTCGCCGTCGGCGTAGGCCGAAAGGTCAACGCGCCTGGGACACTTTCGCCAAAGAGAGAACGCTTGAGCCATCAGTATTCAAACCCCCTTCTTCGAAGTTTCTCTCGGAGCTTGCGTTTGGCGTGCCAGAGGCGGGACTTGACTGTTCCTATCCGGCATCCGAGTGTCTCGGCCAGTTGGCTGTA
>CAZIBA010000307.1:962-4122 GCA_964536795.1 uncultured Planctomycetota bacterium
CATTCCCTCCAGGAAGTACATAACAAGCACTTCCCTGTGTTTGCCTGAAAGTTCGCTCAGCGCGGAGAACATGCTCGTTCTCATTTCCTTCGCCTGCATCTGTTCTGGTGGCTCGGGCGAGGGGCCCTTCTCTTCCTCCGTCAGTTGCTCGGCCCGGCGGCGCCTGACCCGGAGCCGATTGCGGAAGCTGTTGATGAGGATGCTGTAGAGCCAGGTGTACTCACTGCTCCTGCCCTGGAAGCTGTCCAGAGACCGCCAGGCCGAGACGAAGACCTCCTGGGTCAGCGCCTCGGCCTCCCCCCGATCACCCACCAGCAGGTAGGCCGCCCGGGAGATCCGCTCGCCGTAAAGCTGCCACCAGCGGTCGATCTCGCTCACCAGCGGTGTCCGGCCTCCGCTCCCGGGTCCAGGGCTGTTCTCCTGTCCCCTCGCTCCCTTAGAAACACTATGCCCCGGAAAGGTTCACGGCAATCTTGCCTTTTTCCAACGGGGCCGGTCTGGCGACTACCGAGGGAAGTGATTGCTGGAATCTGCGTGCTTGCCCCAGATGACCACCAACACCACACGTCCCCATCGCATCATCCTGCCCTCCTGACCAGCCAGGAGCGAGACGGGAAACAGGGACACTCTAATCGGCCCTCTCCTGACTGCGTTCGCTCCTTTCCCCCCTCACCTTGGCCCGCCGGCCGGCGGGTCCTCGGCAACGGACTCTCTGACCAACTCGGACTCATCGTTCAGGGCTTGCTCCAGATACGCTTTCGCCTTCGGCCCGCCGAACAGGGCCAAGGCCCGAGACGCCGCCTCCCGTACCCTCTCGTCACCATCCCCCAGCAGCACTTTGCCCAACGGCTCAACGGCCGCCGGGTCCCCAAGGATAGCAAGGCCGTTCGCGGCCGCCGACCTGAGCGTCCAGTCCTCCGACTCCGACTCCAGTACACGTAGGAGTAGCTCCCCTAACTGCCCGGCCTTCTGCGCGTCAGCACAAACGAGCGCCGGTAGAAAGATCGCTGCTGAAGCTCTCACGGAAACGTCTTCCGATGGCGATTCCAGTATGCCCATCAACAGTGGCACGCTCTCTGTGTCACCCACGACGCCCAGGGCATGGACCAATGACGCCCGGCGTTCCGGGTCGTCTTCGGCCTGAAGTATCTTCCTCAGACGGGTCCCTACCTCGGGGATCTTCCTGCCGTACTCCCTCCAGTCGTGCCACTCTTCTTCCCACTCCTTCTCCATCGCCTGGGCGACCTCCGGAAGCAAGTGCTGCACCCTCAACGCACCGCGTGGCTGCTCCTTGAGCCACCGCTCTACCTCCTGACCGGGCGGAGGCGGCCCCACTTCCAGCCATTCGCTGGCCACCTCTCCGTCCCAGTACTCGGTGATGGTGGGGTCGAGCCAGGCGCAGTCAAGGTCGGGCTTCAGGACCACCTGGACGTGGTACGTGCGGCCGGGCTCAGGGAGCAGCTCACTGATGCCCACCCGGCCGGGAAGCAGGCGCCAGCTGCCAGCAGGGATGGAGAACTCCCTGCCCAGGTCCACTTCCTGGCCTGTCTCACGAACGCGCACGACCACCCTTCCCGCGAAGGCGGCGGGCAAGCGCATTCCTCGACGACTGAGGTTGAACTCGACCTGGTCCCCCATCGCCTTGACCCGGACCTCCACGACCAGGGAGTCCTTCATCGCCCTGTCGGTCTCCGGGTCGCTCACGGGAACGAAGTAGCCATCGGGAAGCGAGGCCACGGTTGTGATGGTTTGCGTGACCTCACCGACGAGAAGCGGCTCGGACAGGCGGTCATCGACCAGGTAGACCGAAATGCGCAGATTGTGAGTGCCCGCTGCCTGCAGCCGCTTGGCCACGGCGTCGCTCCCGGGGGCGACGAGGGAGCCGTCACGTGCACTGCGGACGCCCGGAGGCGACGCGCGCAGTATTGTGCGCCAACCCGTCGGCGGAGCCCCCAAAGCTTCACCGGCCCACGTCATTGCGTAAGAGGCCACCACCTCGTCACCCTCGAGCACTTCGCCGCGCTCCACGAAGTCGTGGCAAGCGTCGAGGCCGAGGACGGCGTGTTGAAGTACGTCGTAGGCGATGGGCTTCCCGCGTACGTAGTAGCGGCGTGTCACCAGCTCGACTTGGAGGAGCAGCGGCGCCGCTTCCTCGAGCTGCTCAGGCGACAGGAACTGCCAGTTCGCGGCGACGAACTTGGCCAAGCCGTCGCCTCTGCTGATTGACCACAGTTGCGCTCGGCCCCTCTGCTGGAGGTCCTGTATCACATACGGCACTGCTTGGGGGCCCAGGCCCTGCAGCCCCAGCCAACCGAGCTTGCTCAGCACTTGATTCGAGCTGGTCACCAACCGCGTGCAGGCACGCGGTCCGAGCCAGCCCCAGGAGATGGCAACACCGGCAACCAGCGCGATGAGGAGGACCAGCAAGACCCACTTCCACGTGGTCGGGGGCCGGTGCTGGTCGCTGCTCATCGGGCGTTCCCCTTCTTGGCGAGAGACGGTCGGGCTATTCGGACATGACCAGCAGCGTCCCCAGGGAGACGAAGAGCGCTGCTGTAGCCAGCTTGGTCAGGGCCAGGTGGTCGCGGAGGAAGCCCCGCAGGCGCTCCGAGCTCGCTCCGGCCGAGGCCGTCCCCAGGATGACCAGCAGGGGAAAGACGAAGGTCCCGTTGTAGAGGACCAGCAGAAGGAGCGCCCGGCCTCTGGTCTCGGAGAAAGACACCATGAACTGGAGCAGGGGCAGGTAGATCTGTCCCGTGCAGACCAGCTCAAGCAGCGAGACCAGAAAGCCCAACACCAGCGCCGCCCCCAGCACGGTCCGGCGACGGAACTCGCGGGCGATGAGCAGCCTTGTGCGTCGACGCAGGGACGCAGGCAGCTTGAGCACCGTGGCCTCGACCTCGCCCCGACGGGCGCGGAAGAAGTCGCCCAGACTCAAACCCCCCAGCACGAAGCACAGGGCAGCGATGAGGTAGGTGAGCACCAGCGAAGCCGTGGGGAGCCAGCGAAGCTCCCCGAGCACGACCATCAGACCCAGCCCCACCAGGAAGTAGGCGCAGTAGACGGCCAGGATGAAAGCGACGCCCACCACCAACAGGTCCCGCCGGCCCCGTCCGATGGTGGTCAGGTAGCCGACGAAGAAGATGAGTGCCGCGAAGGC
>CAZIBA010000308.1:0-4120 GCA_964536795.1 uncultured Planctomycetota bacterium
AGCAGGCCGTCCAGCGAGCCGGCAGCTCGGTGCCAGTAGAGCGGATGATGATCAGCAGGACCGGCGAGGTTTGTACCAACAGCGCGGTCGCTACGTGAGACCCTTCCCCGCGTCCACGAGCGCCGCTTCAGGAGGGGACAGATGTCAGCAAAGGTGCTGGACGACGCCGGCAGCAGGGAGCTCGATCCACGGCCCGGCGCCAACCGAGATGGCAGGAAACGTACCATCAAGGTCCGCATGGAAGGGCCTGGGATTCAACGGGTTACCGTGGTCGTTCTGAATCGGCTTCTGGCCGAGCCCAGCTCTGCCGAACCCTCGGCAGTGGAACTCTTGGGAAAGTAGGAGCACGGTGGGCAGGATCAAGTGTCCAGGTCAGGACAGCCGCTTCTGGCGCCCTGAGGACGTCTTCGACGTGGAGTGCGGCGAGTGCGGGTCGTCGGTGGAGTTCTTCAAGGACGACGCCCGTCGCCGATGCCCCACCTGTGGCCGTCGAATCACCAACCCCAGGCTCAGCCTGGGTTGCGCCCAGTGGTGTCAGCACGCAAAGGAATGCCTGGGCTACGACCCCAAGAAGCTTCCGGCCGGGCAGGGGGCGTCGGTGGCCGACGGGCCCGGCAAAGGTCTGGACGTGACGCCGACACGGCGGAGTTCGGGATCATCTGCAAGGACCGAAACGGAGGGGAATGAGGGATGACCATGTTCTGTTATCAGTGCGAGCAAACTGCCCGGGGAACGGGCTGCACGGCCGGCGGCGTCTGTGGGAAGGACCCGCAGACCGCAGCCCTTCAGGACCTCCTGATCCACGCGACCAAGGGGCTTGCGACGTATGCTCATCGGGCCCGCCAGCTTGGCGTCCGCGACCGCGACGTCGACGTCTTCACCGTCGAGGCCCTCTTCTCGACGGTGACCAACGTCAACTTCGCTCCCGACCGGCTGGCCGCCCTCCTGAGAAAGGCCGCGGCGCTGCGGGAGAAAGCAAAGGGACTCTACGAAGACGCCTGCAGGAAGGCCGGCCAGACGCCCGAAGAGCTGAGTGAGCCGATGGCCTGGCCCCCGGCCCCGGACCTCGACGGCCTGACCAAGCAGGGCGAGCAGGTGGGCATCGGGCCCCGCAAGGGGACTCTCGGTGACGATGTGACCGGCCTCCAGGAGCTCATCCTCTACGGGCTCAAGGGCTCGGCCGCCTACGCCTACCACGCCCAGATCCTCGGTCAGGAGGACGAGGAGGTCTACGCCTTCTTCCACGAGACACTTGCTTTCCTGGCCCGGGAGCCTGCCGACGTCGGGGCCTTGACGGCCAAGGCCCTGGAGGTCGGCAGGGCCAACCTCCGGGTGATGGAGCTGCTGGACAAGGCCAATACGGGCGCCTATGGAGACCCCACGCCGACCGCGGTGCGCACCACGCCGCGCAAAGGCAAGGCCATCGCCGTCTCCGGCCACGACCTCAAGGACCTGGGGGAGCTGCTGAAACAGACCGCAGGGAAGGATATCAACGTCTACACCCACGGCGAAATGCTCCCCGCCCACGGGTACCCGGGCCTGCACAAGTACCCGCACCTAATGGGGAACTTCGGCGGCGCCTGGCAGGACCAGCAGCGGGAGTTCGAGGAGTTCCCCGGGGCCATCCTGATGACCACCAACTGCATCCAGAAGCCGCGCGACTCCTACAAGGACCGCATTTTCACCACCGGGCTGGTCGCCTGGCCCGGGGTGAAGCACATCGCCGAGCGCGACTTCACCCCGGTCATCGAAGCGGCCCTGGCCGCTGACGGTTTCAGCGAGGACGCTCCCGAGCACACCCTCACCGTCGGCTTCGGCCACGACGCCGTGATGAAGGTGATCGCTGAGGTGGTGGGGGCGGTGAAGAGCGGGGCCATCAGGCACTTCTTCCTCATCGGTGGCTGCGACGGGGCCCGGCCCGGCCGGAGCTACTTCGCAGATATCGCCAGGGCCGTCCCCGAGGACTGCGTCATCCTCACCCTGGCCTGTGGCAAGTACCGCTTCAACAAGCTCGACTTCGGAACCGTGGCCGGCATCCCCAGGCTGCTGGACGTCGGCCAGTGCAACGACGCCTACTCGGCCGTCCAGATCGCCCTGGCCCTGGCCGACGCCTTCGACACGGACGTCAACAGCCTGCCCTTGTCCTTCATCCTCTCCTGGTACGAGCAGAAGGCCGTGGCCATCCTGCTCTCGCTGCTCCACTTGGGCATCAGGGACATCCGCCTGGGGCCGACCCTCCCGGCCTTCGTCACCCCGGCGGTCCTCGACGTGCTGGTGGAGAAGTTCAACGTGATGCCCATCACCACCCCGGAAGAGGACCTGGCAGCGATCCTGGGCTGAGGAGCCCTACGAGCTGTACCAGAGCCGCCCACGCCGGGCCCTTGGAGAGGGGCCTCAAGGAGCCGTCGGTGACGGCAGTACCTGCCCTCCTGTCCCTGGGCGTCACTATCTCGGCCGCGAGAGCTGAGGCACACAGCCGGTCCCAGCTTGACTTTCCCAGCACGCTTGACTAACATCTTGCCGTGGCACGCGCATCTGTGCACGAGACAGCGGCAGTTTCAGGCGGTGCTCGGGACGTCCGTGGCCGTCGCTGCGGCGGATGCAGTTCGGCTTCGCCGTTCCCGGTTCTGCGTCAGCCGGAAGAATAGGGACCTCGGATGTTGAAGTCTCTTTGACCCGGAAGGGAGCAGCAGTGGCCAGCACAGTTCAAATGCGTGGGTTGTTTCCTCCCATGATCACGCCTTTCAAGGAAACTGGAGAGATGTACGAGGAGGCCCTGAGGAGGCTGGTCAATTTCCTGATAGAGAAGGGCGTTCATGGGCTTTTCATCACGGGGTCGTACGGAAGCTTTCCCCTGATGACCTTGGAAGAGAGAAAGAGGCTCGCGGAGATAACCTTCGACGAAGTCAAGGACAGAATCCCCGTGATCGTGCACGTGGCTACCCCGTGCACAGCTCACAGTGTCGGACTGGCCAAACACGCCGAGGGGCTGGGCGCGATGGCCGTATCCAGCATAGTTCCGTACTACTACTCCTCCTTCGGCTACGGCGAGAAAGACCTCGTAGGCTACTACAAAGCCCTGGTCGATGCGGTAGACATACCCGTGCATATCTATAACAACCCCAAGACCACAGGTTTTGCTGCGACGACGGGTTTGCTTCTTAAGCTGCACGACGTTGGCGTATCCGGACTTAAGGACAGCAGCGGACAGATAATGTTGCTTGGTGAGCACATACGGGAGATGAGAAACCGGAATATTGATTTTACATTTGCCATCGGTACAACCGGAATGCTGTTGCCGGCCATGGCGTTGGGTGTCGAGGGCTGTGTGGCCGGCACGGCCAACGCCCTTCCCGAGGTCATGGTGGAGCTCTACGATATTCTGAAGGAAGGGGATTTCGCTAAGGGCGCTGAGTTGCAGTTGCGAGTCATTGAGATACGGAAACTCCAGGGCATTCAGGGCTTCCGGCCCCCGGCCTGTTATTCCATCTTAAGAATGAGGGGGCTGGACATGGGCACCTGCCGGAAGCCTTGGAGGGAGTTGGATCCTGAGAATTGCAGGATAGTAGAGAGAAGGCTGAAGGAACTGGGGGTCATCTGAACCGTGCCCAGAGCAGTGGACCTTGTGACCATCGGTGAGGTGATGCTGGCGCTGAGAGCGCCGCGAGGCTCTACTCTGGAGAGTGCGTCCAGCCTGGAGTGCCTGGTGGCGGGCGCTGAGGTGAACGTGGCCATCGGCGTTGCGAGACTGGGGCTGGGGGCGGCGTGGATTGGCAAGCTGCCTCGAGGTCCTCTGGCAACTAAGCTGGTCTCCGAAATCGAAGGGCAAGGTGTTCGCACAGACGATATTGTGTGGTGCGAGGACGGGAGGTTGGGGACGATGTACCTTGAACTGGGCGTTCCTCCCCGCACCAACCGTGTCTTTTACGACAGGAAAGGGTCAGCGGCCAGTACGCTGTCTCCGGAAGAGGTCGATTGGAGAGCCGTTGAACAGGCCCGGCACCTTCACCTCACGGGGATAACCCCGGCGCTCAGCAAGAAATGTCTTGCCACGGTGGAGGAAGCCCTGGGAACAGCCAAAACCAAGGGGATGAGCATATCGTTTGACACCAACTATCGT
>CAZIBA010000309.1:0-4103 GCA_964536795.1 uncultured Planctomycetota bacterium
CTGGAGCTCTTCTCCTCGCCTCGGGTGCCCGCCGACGGGCACCCGAGGGCCGGCGGGCTGGCCAGTTACGGACCCCGGCAGGCGGTGCTGGGTGACCCCACGTCGGTTATCGACGAGGAGTATCGCCGCCGCCTACATTCCCTGGGCTACGTTGATTAGTCTTGGGGACCGTGCTGCGGGAAGCGTCGACGGCCACCCGCCGGCCGGCGGGTTGGCCCAGCAACTGACGAGTGACCGCCGATGTCCGACGGAATAGCCTTCGCCCTGTCAGCCTTCTACGTCACCTCGCTCCTGGTGACGGCGACGGTGGTACGCTCGCGGGAGCTGCTCAGCCGACGGGTTGTCCGGGCCGTGGTGCACGGAGCGGTGGCTGCCTGGATGATCCCCACGGCTCTCCTGTTCGAGTCGGTGCTCTGGGCCGCCCTTCTGCCGGCCATCTTTGCCGGCATCAACCTGTTCTGTTGGTTCACGGGTCGGCTGCGGGCCTTCAGTGCGCCCGGGGAGCAGAGCTTGGGTATCGTCTTTCATCCGCTGGCCCTGGCCGTGCTCATCTTCCTTTTCTGGACGCCGGGGGCGCGCTCCATCACCGTGTGCGCGGCGCTGGTCATGGGCTGGGCCGACCCGTTGGGCGCGCTGGTCGGCGGCGCGGTGCGCAGCCTTAGCTTCCGGCCTCTCGGGGAACGGAAGTCGGTGGCCGGCTCGGCGGCCGTGTTCCTGGCCTCTCTGGCAATCGTCTTGGCCGTGGCCGCTGTCGCCGGGGAGAAGCTGGGGTGGCCGGCCGGTCTGGTGGTGGCTGCGGTGGCGACCCTGGCCGAGCTCGTGAGCGCCCGGGGGTCGGACAACCTGTCGGTGCCGTGGGCGGTGGCGGCGACGTTGTGGCTGCTGGGCTGGGGGGCTGCGGGGTGAGACGGGTCCTGGTGACCGGAGCGACGGGGTACCTGGGCGGTGCGGTGGTCCGTGAGTTCGTGTCCGCTGGCTGGCACGTGCGCTGCCTGGTCCGGGCCACGAGCGAGCTGGCGGGCCTCCCCCCTGAGGTGGAAAAGGCGACGGGCGACGTGACCGAGGCGGCCTCGCTTCGCACTCCGATGCGGGGTGTGGACCTGGTCTGCCACCTGGCCGCGCTGGTAGCCAGTCGGGTGCGCGACCAGGGGCTCTTCGGGCGGGTGAACGTCGGGGGCCTGGCCAACGTGCTGTCGGCGGCTCGGGAGCTCTCGGTCCCCCGGGTGCTCTATACCTCGAGCTTTCTGGCCTTGGGGCCGACGGACGACGTGGAACTGGCCGACGAATCGCACGTCCCCGCCCACCGGCACTTCCACACCGACTACGAGCGGACCAAGAGCCTGGCCCTGACCCGGCTGGGTGAGTTCGTGGCCCAGGGGGTGCCGGTGGTCACCGTGGTGCCCGGAGCGCTCTTCGGACCAGGACGGAAGACGGAAGGCAGCCTGCTCAACTCCTTCATCGACCAGGCCGCCCGCGGAGAGTTGGGCCCTTTGGTGGGAAGCGGCGAGCAGCGCTGGAGCTTCGCCTACGTGCCCGACGTGGCCCGGGGTCACGTCCTGGCTGCCCAACGGGGTCGGCCGGGCGAGCGCTACATCCTGGGGGGTGAGAACCTGTCACTGGCGGAGTTCTTCGCACTGACGGCCGAGCTGGCCGGGCGACCCTTCAAGCTCCGCACGGTGCCTCTCTGGCTGGCTCAACTGGGGAGCCTGCCCGGGCTGGTGAGGGCCAGGCTGGGTGGCCGACCGCCTGAGCTCACCCCCGGTGGGCTGGCCAGCTTCGTTCACTCCTGGGCCTTGAGCAGCGACAAGGCTTCCCGGGAGCTGGGCTACCGGGTCAGGCCGCTCAGAACGGCCCTGCAGGAGACCCTGTCGTGGCTCAAAGATGTGGGCACGGGTCCGGGGTGAAGTGCGGACAGGGCTGAAGCCCTGTCCCTACAACAGACGTAGGGACAGACCTTTGGTCCGACACGCTCACCACAGGTGGTTCGACCCTTCGACAGGTTTGTCCTCCGTAGCCTCGACGAAGGAGGGCTCAGGACAGGCAGGCTCACCACAGGTCGGGGTGCCCGTGCCACCGCTGCCGGGCAAGAATGCCCGGCCTCCCTTGTTCGGGAGGGCGGACATTCCTGTCCGCCAACACCGTGATGGGATTCCACCCGTACGGGTGCGACCTCTGCCTACACGGGAGACGTGGGGACAGACCTTCAGGTCCGCCCTCGACTTGGTCGCCAGGAGATGGTGATGGAGCTCGGTGATGCCTGAACTGCTGAGCCGCCTGCTCTGGGGGGTGCTGGTGTCGGGGTGCCTGGCCGTGCTGGCCTGGTGGCTGACGCTGGTGACGGCGGGAGGGGCGGTGGCCGGGCTGGCCGTCGGGTGGGCCGTCTTCCTGGGCACGGGCCCCGGTGGCTTCCTCTGCCTGGCGGCCTTTTTCGTGGTCGGGAGCCTGCTGACGAGGGTGGGCTACTCGCACAAAGCGGCCCTGGGCATCGCAGAGAAACGCCGAGGCGCCCGGGGAGCGGGCGAAGTGCTGGCCAAGGGCGGGGTGGCTGCACTCCTCGCGCTCGGCTCCCTCTGGGGTGGAGGAGCGGCGTTCTTCCGGCTGGGTTTTGTCGCCGCCTTGGCCGCGGCCTTGGGAGACACGGCCGGGACGGAGGTGGGTCAGTTGGCCCGGGTCGGTGCCTGGTCGTTGGTGGGCTGGAAGCGGGTGGAGGCGGGGACTCCAGGCGCGGTGTCGGTTCTGGGGTTGGCGGCCGGTTCGGCGGGTTCGGCAGCTCTCGCCGGGCTGGCGTGGGCGCTGGCCCTGGTGCCGCTGGGCGGGGCCGGGTCGGCGGCGGCGGGGGGAGTTGCCGGGAGCCTGCTGGAGAGCCTGCTCCAGGACGCCAGCAAGAGGAAGCTGAACCATCATGCCCTGAACGTCTTGGCGACCGCGGCCGGGGCTGCGGTCGGGGTGGGGCTGTGGAGCCTGCTCAGATGAGTGCACGGGAACGTCAGAGAGGGGGCCAGACAAGGGGCTTCAGCCCCTTGCCTATCTGGCGACTGGTGCGCCCGTTCACCTTGCTGGCGCCGGCCGTGGGGATGGTGTCGGCCGGGGTGATGGCTTTGGGGGCGGCGGGGCCGGTCTCGCTCTCTCGGTGGACGGTGTTGCGTTTGGCAGCGGGGGCGGTCCTGGCGGCGCTGCTCAACGCGGCCAGCAACAGCCTGAACCAGATATTCGACCTGACGGCCGACCGCATCAACAAGCCCGACCGGCCGCTCCCGAGTGGAGCGCTGGGGACGGGTGAGGCCTGGGCGTGCGCGTTCGTCTGTGGAGCTGGTGCTCTGGGACTGGCTGCGCTGCTGGGGTGGGAGTGTCTGGTGGTGGTGGCGCTGGGGGCGGCGGCGGTGTCGGCCTACTCGGCCCCGCCGTTACGGACCAAACGGCACTGGCTCCTGTCGAACCTGACCATCGCTCTGGCCCGGGGGGTGCTGCTCATTGTCGCCGGCTGGGCGGTCACGGGGCACGTGTTCGTGGGGTCCACCTGGTGGGAGCCCTGGCTGGTGGGTGGGCTCTTCGGTCTTTTCGTCCTGGGGGCGGCTTCGACCAAGGACTTCGGCGACGTCGCCGGAGACCGGGCGGCAGGCTGTGTGACGCTCCCCATCCGCTTCGGGCCGAAGGGGGCGGCGGCCCTGATGGCGCCGGCGTTCGTGGTGCCCTTCCTCTTGCTGGTGGCCGTTGTGCAGTTGGGCTGGCTGGGGTCCGTGGACCGGTGGATGGCGACGGTGCTGGGGTTGGTGCTGGCCGTCTGGGGTGGCTACGTGGCCTACCTCATCCGCAGGCGTCCGCAGGAGCTGGCCCGGGAGAACCACCCCTCCTGGGTGCACATGTACCTGATGCTGATGACCTTCCAGGTGGGCCTGGCGGTGGCCTACGTGCTCTGAGCGGGGGGTAGGTGGGGCGTGATTGTGCTTGACCTGGGGCCTGTGGGCCGGTAGAGATGTGGTTCGGGGCCGTCGGACAAGGGGCTGCAGCCCATTGTCGATCTCCCCGAGACTCAAAGAGAAGGGGAGGCCAGACAAGGGAGGGAGCGCAGATGACTCACGCCCGTGGTGCCTGCTCATACGAGT
>CAZIBA010000310.1:0-4087 GCA_964536795.1 uncultured Planctomycetota bacterium
GGACAGGCTGACCTCGAAGCGGAGCTGCCCCTCCTCCATCTTGCACTCGCTCACGCGGATGTACTTGAGGAGCTGTCTCAGGCGCTGGATGAACGCCTCCAACTCCTCGACGCTTCTCATGTCAGGCTTGCTCACGATCTCCAGGAGTGGGGTGCCTGCCCGGTTGAGGTCTATACCTGAGGTGCCCCCCGTGGCCGACTCCGGGTGGACGGATTTCCCCGCGTCCTCCTCCAGGTGGACGTTGTCGATGCCCACCTTCTTGGTCTGGCCGTCCCACTCGATTTCGAGGCAGCCATCGCGCCCCAGTGGGTTGTAGTTCTGGGAAATCTGGTAGTTCTTGGGCAGGTCGGGGTAGTAGTAGTTCTTGCGGTCGAAGTGGGTGACGGATGGGATGGTGCAGTCCAGGGCCAGTGCCGCCTCCAGCGCTGCTTTGAGGGCCTCCTCGTTGATGACGGGCAGCACCCCGGGCATCCCCAGACAGACCGGGCAGGTGGCCGTGTTGGGCTCGCCCCCGTACTCCAGCGGACACGAGCAGAACATCTTGCTCCGGGTCCACAGGTGCGCATGCACCTCCAACCCAATCACCACCTCGTACTTCACGCTGTCGTTCTGCTCGCTCATGGCTGCTCGGCCCCCGCGAAGCCTGGCCGCCCTCCCTCGGATTCGGCTTCGTAAGCAGCGGAAAGGCAGAGGAGGAGGGGTTCGGCAAAGGGTGGGGCGATGAGTTGGAGACCGATGGGGAGTCGGCCGTCGGCCAGACCGCACGGGACGGAGATGGCCGGGAGGCCGGCCAGGTTGGCCGAGATGGTGAAGACGACGGAGAGGTACATCGCCAGCGGGTCGTCGGTGCGCTCGCCTAACTTGAAGGGCACGGTGGGGGAGGTGGGGCAGGCCACCGCGTCCACCCGTTGGAAGACCTCGTCGAAGTCCCGCTTGATGAGCATCCGCACCTTCTGGGCCTTGAGGTAGTAGGCGTCGTAGTAGCCACTGGAGAGGGCATAGGTGCCCAGCATGATGCGCCGCTTCACCTCCTCGCCGAAGCCTTCAGCCCGGGTTCGGCTGTACATGTCCACGATATCCTCGACCGGCTCGGAACTTCGGAAGCCGTACTGCACCCCGTCGTAGCGGGCCAGGTTGGAGGAAGCTTCCGCCGTGGCGACGATGTAGTAGGTGGCCACCGCATACTCGGTGTGGGGAAGCGACACCTCCTCCACCTCCACCCCCAGCCCCTCGTAGACCCTGAGGGCCTGGCGGACGGCCTGCTCCACGGCCGGCTCCAGCCCCTCGCCGAAGTACTCCTTCGGCACGCCGATGCGGAGCCCCTTGACGGGTTTCCCCAGCTCGGCCAGGTAGTCGGGTACGGGCCTGTCGGCGCAGGTCGAGTCGCGTTCGTCGGGTTTGGCGATGGTGCGGAGGAGGAGCGCAGCGTCGGCCACGGTGCGGGTGATGGGGCCTATCTGGTCCAGCGAGCTGGCGAAGGCCACCAGCCCGTATCGGCTCACCCGCCCGTAGGTGGGCTTGAGGCCCACGACACCACAGAAGCTGGCAGGCTGTCGGACCGAACCACCCGTGTCGCTCCCCAGGGCCCAGGGGGCCAGCCCGGCGGCCACCGCTGCTGCGGAGCCGCCACTGGAGCCGCCTGGGGCCCGTTCGGGGTCCCACGGGTTCCGGGTGGGGAAGAAGCCCGAGTTCTCGGTGGAGCTGCCCATGGCGAACTCGTCAAGGTTGGTCTTGCCCAGGACGATGGCGTCGGCCGATTCGAGCAGTTCGACGACGTGGGCGCTGTAGGGCGGGCGGAAGTTTTCGAGGATTCTGGAGGCGCAGGTGGTGGGTCGGCCTTCGGTGCACATATTGTCCTTGATGGCGATGGGGAGCCCCGCCAGCTCGCCCAGGGCCTGGCCGGCGGAACGTCGCTGGTCGATGTCCCGGGCCCGCTGCCGCGCCCCCTCCCCGTCGACATAGAGGTAGCTCCGGAGCTGGCCGTCCCCCTCGCTGATGCGGTCCAGGTAGTGGCCCACCAGGGACTCGGCCGTGACCTCACCGGCCTCCAGCAGCCCCAGGAGCTCCAGGGCTGGCTTGCTGTTCAGGTCGTCGCTCATAGGCGTTCACTCGATGATGCGGGGCACACGGAAGAAGCCCTCGCCCTGCTGGGGGGCGTTGTCCAGGGCCCGGTCCTGGGTGAGGGGTTGGCCGGGCACATCGGGACGGAAGACGTTCTTCAGCGCCAGGGCGTGGCTCATGGGCTCCACGCCCGAGGTGTCCAGCTCGTTCAGCTTGTCGACGTAGTCGAGGATGTCGTTCAGTTGCTCGGTGAAGCGAGCGAGCTCCTGCTCGCTCATGGCAAGACGGGCGAGCATGGCGACGTGTCTCACAGCGTCCTTGTCGATAGCCACACGATTCTCCCGAGCGCTCGAGCAGACTTTTCGCCCGTGGGAAGCCCGCTTCGCTCGTATGTAGTAGAGGTGGCAGGGCTTCCGCCGACCAGCCCGCCATTATACCGGCTGGGAGCGACCGGTCAACGGCCGTTCCCGGGTGGCCAGGCTTGGAGGGCGCCTTGGCCGAGAGGTCGGCAACAGGATTATTGGCTTGGTCGTTGGTGGTGGCCTGGGTAGAATACTGACGGGCGCTTTGCCTCGATACCGAAGGTCACCCAGGGCTCAGGAGGAGGACGTGTAGGATGAGTCGAAGAGTGCGTGTGGTTCTTGTGCTGCTGGTGATGGGACTGTTGGCCGGGCCGTCGCTGTGGGCCCAGGGGACGGTGGAGGAGCTTCTGGCTGCCGTGCCCGAGGACGCCGCGGCCACCGTGGTCATCCGCAGCTTCACCCAGTTCGAACAGGACGTGGCCGTCCTGGCCAACCAGATCGTCCCCGGCCAGGGGATGATGGTGCCCGTACTGCTCAGGCAGCAGATGCTGGGTGCGGACGGTGGCCTGGCCTTGCAGAAGTCGGTGGGCGTGGTCCTGTTGTCCCTGCCCGACGGTGGGACGGAAGCCGGCGTGCTGCTTCCGATGGTGTCCTACGCGGACTTCTCCAACGCCCTGCAGATGTTCGGTTACAGCAAGACCATCGAGGACGACCTGGACGCCTACATCGCCGAGGGCGGTTTCGCCGGTCCTACCACCCACTACGTCGCCGGCGGGGGCAGCTATCGCTTCTGGACGCAGTCCAAGTCGGCGGCCCTGGCCTATCACACGAAGTTCGAGACCCAGGCCCCCACGCTGGCCGGCTCCCTGTCGTCCGCCGTGGTGGACGTCCTGAAGGCGAGCGACGTTTCCGTCTACTCCCCCATGGCCCAGTTGACCCCACGGGTGCAGAGCTTCACCGCTACTATGATGGCCCAGATGCAGGCCATGAGTCCCAGCCCGGACGTGAGCGAACTGCAGGCAGCCCAGATGGAGCTGGGCCAGAAGGTGCTCTTCATAGAGCTGGACGCCCTGGGGACCGTGCTCGCTCAACTGGAAGCGGGACTGCTCACCCTGGATATGACGCCGGAAGGGCTGACCCTTCGCGCCCACCTCCACGCCAGGCCCGACACCACCGCCGCCCGCTTCTTCCAGGCCCAGTCCAGCGAGGATACTTCCCTGCTGGGCCAGGTGCCGGCCGACGGCTGGCTGGCTGTCTCGGGCAATGTGGACATGACTGCGCTACTCCCTGCTCTGAAGGACCTGTCCAAGCAGATGATGGAGGCCATGGCCCCGGGCGACGAGCAGCTGCGCCGCCGCCAGGAGAGCCTGCTGGAGGCGATGGACATCCAGACCGGTGAGCTGGCCATGGCCATGCTGCCCCCGGGAGAGGGAGGTGAGTTCCTCAGCGCTGTCTACCTGTACAACGTCACCGACTCGGCAAAGGCCCTGGAGCAGTTCAACGACGGCCTGGCGATGTGGCAGGGCAGCCCGGCCGGCTCGATGATGGGGGGTGGCATCATCGACATGTCCCAGGCCGAGATCGCTCCCGTGGAGACCTACCGGGGCGTGGAGATCTCGCAGGTCAGGATTCCCATCACCGTGCCCGAGGAGATGCCCATGCCGGGCGCCGAGTTGATCACCTCGATCTACGGTGAGGAGCTGGTCTACCAGTACGGCGCGGTG
>CAZIBA010000311.1:0-4077 GCA_964536795.1 uncultured Planctomycetota bacterium
TCTCTGACTGATTAGGAGCGACGGGCCAGGTCAAGCGGTTCTATTGCGTGCCTCTCGCGTGGCTTGATCTGCGGCGCTGGGAGTGGACGGTGAGACGAATCCTGTGCATCTGCTCGGTTGTGCTTTGTGTGGCGGTGGCAGGGGGTGAGGTATACGGTCAGCCTCCTCCGATCCCGTGGCCCGTGGTCTCACCGTACGAGCAGACTATCGCGCTGGGTGAGGCGGCCAGCTTCGACGGCAGCGAGTCCTACGACTACCAGACCTCCATAGCCGAGTACAGCTGGGACTTCGAGGCGGACAGCGTCTACGACTACACCGAGACCTCCGCCAGTGCCCCCGACGGGAACTTCGACGGCAAGACCACCCACACCTACAGCTCAGCGGGCAAGTTCCACGTGTGGCTGAAGGTGACGGACGCCGACCCCTCCCCCGGCCCCTACAGCGACAAGGACCACCAGTGGGTGACGGTGCGGGTGGAGCTGGAGGTGACGGCCCACAGCTACAGCTCGGTGAGCCTGTCGTGGGACAACGCCAACCACGGGCAGTTCACCTGGTACAAGCTCTACGTGGACACCAGTGCCGGGGTGGACGGGAGCGACACGCTGGTGGCGGAGATCACCAACCAGGCCACCACCACGTACACGGTGAATGACCTGGAGGTGGGTGAGACGTACTACTTTGCGGTGCTCGTGAGTACCAACGACACGGTCTGGAGCAACGAGGTGTCCCAGACCATCGACGAGGGTACGAGCATCCGCTTCCTCTACGACGATGCGGGGAACCGGACGCGGGTTCGGCTGACGCGTGACGGTGCCTCCAGCTGGGACACCTGGACTACGCTTACGACGATGTGGGCCCTCCCGAATGGAGGAGGCCGGCTCTGAGCTCGGTCAAGGAGGGCCAGCCGCCAGGCGCTCGCGTTCAGCGGACGCTGCCGGGGAATGTCTTCTCGAAGAGGTTGAAGACGCGCTCGAGTTCGCTTGGAGCTTCGGGGTGGTCGTCCACGCGGAGGTCCACAATGGGGTAGGGCTCCACGTCGGCCACCAGAAGGGCTGCGGACTGCTTTCCCCGCTTGTCGCCACCGGCCCGGTCGCCAGCCACCAGCGCCGAGACCAGCCGACGGGCCAGGGGTGCCGAAGAATCCCTGTCGAAGGCCCTGAGCATCTCGTCCAGGACCTGGGGCCCGGTGAGGATGTTGCCGGCCAGCGTGCAGTGCAGGCCAACCAGGTGACCCGCCCACTCCAGGGCTTTCGGGCCGGTATGGCAGGCCAGGCGTCCCCGGGCGTCGAGCAGGTGCAGTTGGCGGAACTCCCAGTCGGGGTCGTTGGCAGCGAACTGCTTGACGATACTGTCGGGCGCGAGGCCTTCACCCATGAGCTCCAGTGCCTGGGGTCCGAAGGCCACCTTGGTGCGGGCCTGGGTGGCCACCGCGCCCACGCCCGCCCGCACGAAGGGCACCCGCGCTCCAACCGCCAAGTACTTGGATGCGACGGCTACCCCCAACTGCCCGGTTCTCGGGCAGCGGGCCACGATGCTAAAGGTCCCGTGTTCCACGGTCTTGTCCCTTCGTCCCCTCATCGGCCAGGTTGAACTTCTTGTAGTAGTGGCGGAACTGGTTGTAGGTCATCCTCAGGCTTCGAGCGGCCTGGCGTTGGTTGTAGCGGGCGTCACGAAGGGCCCGGAGCAGGAGCCGACGCTGGTAGGTCTCCACCAGCTCGTGAAAGCCTCCGGCCTCGGCCGGTTCTGCCGACTCCCTCAGGACGAGGTCGTGGGGTTCTATGGTGTCGGCTCCGGTCCAGGAGATCGCGCGCTCGACGACGTTCCTCAGTTCCCGGACGTTGCCCGGCCAGGGGTACTGGCGCAGCCGATCGAGGGCGGCCTCCGAAAACGTCTTGGGGCCGAGGCCGGGGACCTCGCGCAGCAGCTTCTGGTGAAAGTGCTCCACCAAGAGGGGAATGTCCTCGACACGCTGGCGCAGCGGGGGCACCTCGATCTGGGCGAAGGCCAGGCGGTCGTAGAGGTCCCGGCGGAAGCGCCCCTGGCGCATCAGTTGCTCCAGGTCGGCGTTGGTGGCGGCCAGCAGGCGGACGCTCACGCGAACGGTCTCCGTTCCCCCCACCCGCTCGAACTCCTGGTACTCCACGGTCCGCAGCACCTTCTCCTGAAACTCGTCGGCCATGTTGCCGATCTCGTCGAAGAACAGCGTGCCTCCGTCGGCCAGCTCGAAGCGCCCCAGTCGACGGGCCTCGGCCCCGGTGAAGGCCCCCTTCTCGTGGCCGAAGAGCTCGCTTTCCAGCAGCCCGCCACTGAAGGCCGCGCAGTTCACGGTCACGAACGGGCCCTCGGCCCGGGGGCTGCGGAAGTGTATCTGGGCGGCGACCAGTTCCTTGCCCGTCCCCCGCTCGCCGCAGATGAGCACGGGCCGGGGGACCGCGGCGACCCCCTCCACCTGCTCCAGCACCCGGCGCAGGGCCGGGCTCTCACCGACCAGTTGGTAGCGCCTGTGGAGGTCGTCGTCGTAGGCTGCGGCCCGTCGGCGGAGTCGGCGGTTCTGCTCCACCACGGTCAGCAGGCGACGGGCCTTCTCCACACTCATCTCCAGGTGCTCGGCCAGGTAGAGGTCCTTCTCCAGGAAGTCGGCGGCGCCCAGCTTGACGGCCTGGACGGCTCGGCGGATGGTCCCCTTGGCGGTGAGGATGACGACGGGCACGTCAGGCGAGGCGGCCTTCATCTCCCGGAGCACGTCCAGACCGTCACTGAGACCGGCCGTGAGGCTGAGGTCAAGCAGCACCAGCCCCAACCCCGCCCGCCTTTCGCGGAAGCCGGCCAGGGCCTGCTCCGGGGTGTGGGCGACGAGGACCTCGAAGCCCTTCCGCGCCAGCATCGAACTCAGGAAGGAGCACACCTCGGGCTGGTCGTCCACCACCAGGATGAGCCTGCGACCACGCTCGCTCTCGGACTGCCTCTGCTTCCTGCCCATTCCAGTTCCCTGCCTCGCCCGCCGCTGCGGGCTCACATCAGCAGTTCCTCCCCCTCGGCGGGTTCGATGATGAGCTCCCGGGCATCCTCCAGAGGTCCGGCCTTGGGGCTGAGGTCCTCCAGCGAGGGTTCCAGCCTGGGTCGCCTGGGGAGATACACTGTGAGCGTGGCCCCGGGACCGACGGTGGTGACCTCCACGTGCCCCCCGTGGATGCCCAGGGCCCGACGCACCTGGCTCAGGCCGATACCGCTGCCGAAGGGCTTGGTGGAGTAACCCAGGTGGAAGATGCGCTCGGCGTCCTCCGGGGCGATGCCCGGTCCGCTGTCCACCAGGATCACGTAGACCAAGTCGCCGCCAGCCCGGCCCGTGGTCAGGGAGAGCACCCCGTCGCCGGCCATCGCCTCCAGGGCGTTCAGGATGAGGTTGAGGAAGGCCTCCCGCATCAGTTGGGGGTCGCAGACCACCTGTGGGAGTTCCGGGTCGTAGTCCTTGAGGACCTCCACCCCGGCCTCGGCCGAGAGGGCGGCCACCAGGGCCGCGTCCAGCAGTTGGTGAAGGTCCACCACGTCCAGCTCCAGGGGCTCGCGTCTCACGGTCCGCAGGAAGGCGGCCATGTCGTGGTAGATGAGGTCGTACTGGGAGGAGACCTCCTGCATGGTCCGCCGGAGCGTCGGGTCGAGCTGGTTGCTCACCTCTTCCCCCAACAGACGCAGGCGGTCGCTCACCATACCCATCATGTTCTTGAGCCGGTGCACCTGACCGTAGATCTCGGCTTCGGTCTGGGCCCGGTAGGTCTGCGCCAGCAGCTCGTAGTAGCTGGGGGCGTTGGCCGGGTCCAGGTCGGCCAGGGCGCGGAAGAGCCCCTGGGCCTCCTCCCAGCGACCCAGACAGACGTCGGCCAGGGCCAGGTTGTAGGTCAGGGCCGGGTCCCCGGAGAGCTGAGCACGGGCGGCCTGGAAGTCCCCGCGGGCGCTGGCGTAGTCCCCCAGGGCGAAGTGAACGGCCCCCCGGTGCAGGAGGGCCGAGGGCCAGTCGTCGGCCAGCTCCAGGGCCCGGGTGAAGGCGGCGACCGCGCCGGCTGCCTCTCCTCGAGCGGC
>CAZIBA010000312.1:0-3323 GCA_964536795.1 uncultured Planctomycetota bacterium
CCATGTGGGTAACCTCACGCGAGAACAGGACTTACGAAAACTGGGGATGAGTCAGGTCGCTGTCACCTTGCACGGGGGGCTCCCGAGCGGTATAGTGACTCACCGGAAAGTGCTGGGAGGAAAGCAGCGATGGCGGTGGTGGGCATCGGCGTTGACATTGTGGAGGTGAAGCGGGTCGCCGAGATGGTCCAGCGGCACAGCGACCGCTTCCTGACCCGGGTCTTCACGCCCCGGGAGATCGCCTACTGCAGCAGTCGAAAACGCCGAAACGAGCACTTGGCCGCCCGCTGGGCGGCCAAGGAGGCCACCATCAAGGCCCTACGGGCTCCTTTGGAGGGGGCCCTGAGTTGGCGCGAGCTGGAGGTGGTGGCCGGGGAAATGGGGGAGCCCCAGCTGAAGCTCCTGGGCACGGCCGCCGGACTGGCCAAGAAGCAGGGCATCTCCCACCTGCACTTGACCATCAGCCACGTGGCCGAGCTGGCCGTGGCCTGCGTGGTAGCCGAAGCCGACGAGGGCCCCCGGTAGAGTTTCTGAGGTGACGAACGTGTTCACGGGCATCATCGAACACCTGGGCCGGGTGAGTGGGGTGGCTCGTCGGGGCCGGGCAAGCGTGCTTACGGTCTCGGCGACGCCCCCCTTTGCGGACCTGGCCGTCGGGGAGAGCATCAGTGTGGATGGGGTCTGCCTGACGGTCACCGCAACGGCCGGGTCCGAGCTGAGCTTTGACGTCGTGCCCGAGACCCTCTCCCGGAGCACCCTGGGACAGCTCAAACCTGGTGACTTGGTGAACCTGGAGCGCTCACTTCGATTGGGCGAGCTGGTGGGCGGTCACCTCATGCTGGGGCACGTCGATGGGGTGGGGGAGATCCGCGGCCTCACGTCCGCGGGTGGCCAGGTGGAGCTCGCCGTAGCCGTCGCCCCGGAGCTCACCGCCCAGATGCTGGTCAAGGGCTCGGTGGCGGTGGATGGCATCAGCCTCACGCTGGTCACGGTAGAGGAGGAGCGTTTCACCGTGGCCGTCATCCCCTACACGCTGGAGCACACCGGCCTCACGGCCAAGGGTGTGGGTGACCCGGTGAACGTCGAGACCGACTACCTGGGCAAGTGGGTCCTACAGGCCCTGGCCCAGCGGGCTCCGACCGGGGTCACCCGCGACCTGCTGGAACGGACGGGCTTCGTGGACGGACCCGGTCCGGCCCCATCAGCAGACGGTTGACAGACCGCGGGCAACTGCCGGCCGCCGTTGGTCGTCCAGTAACGTTCGGAGACAGCCGATGAGCAGGGAGGACGCGCAGGGCCGCCCGAGGGACAGCCGGAAGCGCATTCACCTCCTTCCCAAAGCGGTAGCCGAGAGGATCGCTGCCGGCGAGGTCATCGAGCGACCAGCTTCCGTGGTCAAGGAACTCGTCGAGAACGCCCTGGACGCCGATGCCTCCCATGTCCGCATCGAGCTGGAGAACGCCGGTAAGAAGCTCATCCGTGTGAGCGACGACGGTCTCGGCATCCTGGCTGGCGACCTGAAACTTGCCGTCCTCAGTCACGCCACCAGCAAGATCGCCACCGACGACGACCTGGCGGACATCTCCACCCTGGGTTTCCGGGGTGAGGCCCTGAGCTCGGTGGCCGCGGTTAGTCACCTCACCGTCACCTCCTGTGCCCGCGGTGAAGGCGGGATGGGCGCCCGCGTCCAGGCCGACGGGGGAGCGCTGAGAGAGCCCCTGCCCACCGGCGCCCCCGAGGGGACGGTGGTTGAGGTGCGCGACCTCTTCTTCAACGTCCCGGCCCGGCTCAAGTTCCTGAAGAGCGAACCCACCGAGTGGGGTCACGTGAGCAAACTGGTCACCCGGCTGGCCCTGGCCCACCCCCGGGTGCATTTCCTCCTGGTGCACAATCGGCGGAAGTCCCTGGACCTGCCCGCGGCCCGGGACCTGCGCAGCCGCATTGGCGCCCTATTCAACACCGAGCTGGCCGCAGCCTGCCTGGAGGTCCGGGAGGAACACGCCTACCTGAAGCTACTGGCCTACCTGGCCCCGCCCGAGTTCGCCCGGGGCTCGGGCCAGATGCAGTTCATCTACGTCAACGGTCGCTGGGTGGACGACCGCCTGCTCCGTCACGCTCTCACCGACCTCTATCAGGGGTTGCTGCCCACTCGCCGGTACCCGGTGGCCTTTCTTTTTCTGGACCTCCCCGCCGGCGAGGTGGACGTGAACGTCCACCCGGCCAAGCTCTACGTGCGCTTCCGCCGGTCCGACCGGGTCTACAGCCTGGTGCGCTCCCTGCTGGGCCAGGCCCTTCGTCGTGCTCCCTGGGAGGTGAGCGTGGTCGCGCCGACCGCTCCCGCCGGCGGCGGAGAGCCGGAGTTGGGCCAACAGTCCTCCCGGGAGCGGGTCCGTCAGGCCGTCGGCGAGTTCCTCTCCGGTCGGGGTGGGAAGGGGAAGCCGGGGTTACTGCCTGCGTCCGGGCCCGGTCTCACCGGCCGACCCGGACCCCCAGGCCAGGCTGTGGGAGGACCGGCAAGAGCGGTCCGTGCGGGGTTTGCGCCCAGAGGAGCCATGCAGATCCACGGCTCCTACATCCTGGAGGAGACCGAGGAGGGGCTGCGCATCATCGACCAGCATGCCCTTCACGAACGCATCCTCTACGAGGGCCTGAAGGCCCGGGTGGCCGAGGCCAAGGTGGAACGGCAGCACCTTCTGGTTCCCCACGTCCTGGAGGTGAGCAGGCAGGAGATGACGCTGTTTGAGGAGCACCGGGAGCTCTTCGAGCAGGCCGGGCTGGTGGTGCGGCCCTTCGGTCCGACGGCCCTGGCCGTGTACGCCTATCCGGCCTTGCTGGAACGGGCCGACCCGGAGACACTGGCGCGCGGTCTGCTGGCCGACCTGGAAGCCGTAGGGCAAGCGCGGGGTCTGGACGCGCAGCTTGACGAGTTTCTGCGTCGGCTGGCTTGTCACGGCGCGGTGAGGGCGGGGACGGCCCTGTCCCCGGAGGAGGTGGAGGCCCTGCTCCTCCAGCGGGGGGACACGGACCACGAGTACCGCTGCCCCCACGGGAGACCCACGGCGTTGGTGTTGACCCTGGAGGAGTTGGAGAAGCGGTTCGGTCGGCGTTGATGAAGGGGCGCAGGTCGGGAAGTCCCAGTTCACGGGTCGAGCATCGTGGAAGCTGCGGTTCGGGGTGAAGGGGAGGGGACGAGGTGGCGACGTCGGAGGAGCGATTCCGCGGGTGCCTGCTGGGGTTGGCTCTTGGTGACGCCCTCGGAGCCCCTTACGAGTTCTATCGTCCGGAGGAAATCCCGCCGCCGGCCCGGCTGGTGACCCGGTTCG
>CAZIBA010000312.1:3333-4059 GCA_964536795.1 uncultured Planctomycetota bacterium
GGTTCGGTCGGCGGATGGACGTGCCCGTCGGCTCGGTGACGGACGACACACAGATGGCCGTGGTCCTGGCCCGCTCTCTGGTGGAGCGGGGTCGACTGGACGGCGAGGACCTGGCCGGCCGCTTCGCCCAGCTCTGGCGCACCGGCGAGGTCATCGGTCCCGGGCAGGCCTGCAGCGAGGCGGCCGGCCGGTTGCTTGGGGGCGTTGAGTGGGACAAGGCCGGCTGCGGTGAGGGACGGGCCGGGAACGGCACGGCCATGCGGGTCTCACCGGTCGGGCTCTTCCGGTTTCGCGACCCCGAGCAGCTCGTCGCTGACGCCCGCACCCAGAGCATCATCACCCACACCGACAGCCGGGCGGTGGCCGGAGCTGCGCTGGTGGCCCGGGCCGTGAGCCTGTGTGTGAACGCAGATGGGATACAGGTGGAGGGGTTCGTGGCTGAGCTGGCGCGTGCCGCCGAGGTGCACTGCCCCGAGCTGGCCGAGGAGGTCAGCAATCTCCCCCGCTGGCTTGCGATGCGGCAGGAGGAAGCGGTGGGGGAAATCGCCCGAGCCGGGCAGCCGAGCTTCGCCGATCGGGTCATCACCCCCTTCGTCGTCCCCACGGTGTTGGCCAGCCTGTATGCGTTCCTGCTTACGCCCGGCGATTTCGGGGCCAGCGTGGGTCTGGTCATCAGCCTGGGGGGCGACACCGACACCACCGGAGCCATCACGGGCGCCATCACCG
>CAZIBA010000313.1:0-4041 GCA_964536795.1 uncultured Planctomycetota bacterium
TCTCCACCGCCACACGCAGCCCCAGTTCACCCGCCCGCTCGACCAATCGGCTGAAGGCCTCCACACTCAACTGGCCGCTCACCTCGCGGCCGGCGGTCGGCGACCAGCCCGGGTGAAGGACCACCGTCTCGACACCGAGTTCGGTGCAGATGGGAAGTTCCTTTAGGGCCTTGGTCAGGTCGTCGGCGCGCTTCTCGGGGTCGTCGTCGGCGAAGTTGGCGGAGAGGTGGGCGTGGGCCTGGGGAGCGGTCACGCCCAGGTCAGCCAGCAGCTTCCGCACCCTGGTGAGGCGCTGGGAAGAGCCGTCCTCGCGCAGTTCCCGCAGGTGCTCGGTGGCGAGCTCCACCCAGCGCCAGCCGGCACGGTGAATGCGTTGGAGAGCCTCCTCCACGGGGCTGCTCCCGTAGAAGCCCGTCCACAGGGCCGGTTGCATAGCTCCTTCCCTTCCTGATCAGGGCATCTGCTCAGTGCTCGATCTCACCCGTGTGTACGGCCTCCAGGTCTGTGCCTTTGACCCGTTTGATGGCGGCCAGCTCCTCGTCGTCCCAGCGTGGGTCGGGGGCGCCGGTGATGAACCAGTCGCCGCCGTTGTCGGCCAGCAGCATACCGTACTTCTTCAGGCAGGTGAGGATGACCTGAACGTTCTTGGGGAAGCCCGAGATGTCGTAGTCGGCTTTGAGGCGCACCCGCAGGCCCATAGGGGGCAGATCGGGGTCGTCGGATCGGCTGGCGAAATGCCGGGCGGGGGAAATGAATGCCCGCTGGGTCCTGGTGACCGTGAAGCGGAGGGCGTGTACGATCTCCCCTTGCTCGACCACCTCGTCGTAGCGCACCAGCCCGGGTAGAATGGGAAGCCCTGCAGCGTCGGCCGAAGTCCAGTATCTGGGTCGGAGCTTACTGGAACGAAGGTCAAAGATGGCCCCCGAGCCGGCCTTCCATCCGCCGGGCGCGGGGTAGGCCGCGAAGACCTCGTAGAGCAGCATATTGCCCCGGTCCACGACCAGGATGTGGCGGTCGCCTCGTGCGTCCGGGCCGCCCTCGATGGGGGCGTCGTCGGGGATGGGGTAGGGGCCCGGATCGCTTTCGGCGGGGTGTCGGAAGGTCACGGGGACCTTGGGTTGGTCGCCTCCGACCACCACGTAGGGGATGCCGTTGGGCGCGCCCCTCCAGGTGGTGCCGAAGTCGGGGTGAAGGTGCTTTGCCAGGCCGATGGAACGGACGTAGACTTCGGAACGCGGGTGCACGGGGTAGTTGGAGATGTCGGTGTTCCAGGGATTGTCGGGGGGAAAGACCTGGATGCCTCTCATGTCGAGCTCCTCCGACTTCGGTTCGGCGGCCCTGGCAACTGCGCGGCACCGCAGAATGATGACAGCGAGCATCAGAAGAAGCCTTGCTTCGAACACCGCCGCTCCCTTTAGGTCTCCGACCTCTACGGGGCCTTCGGCCCCTCCGATTCTCGTTTGGGCAATCAGGCGTCCACCCCTCGAGAAGCTCGGGGTGGCCTGAGCCCGTCGAAGGCCACGTTCGAGGGTAACGAGGCCGGAGACGAGCAGAAAAGCACCCCTACTTTTTAGGGGACCAGGCAACCAGTCTCAAGGAATTTCGACGCAGCCCCCCTGCGTCAGAGGCCCGACTGGGGGAGCAAAGCCCCCACATTTGTATTCATTTTGCCGACCAGGCCCTTTAGGATGTCCAACGCGTCTCGCTGCAGGTGGTTGGGTTCGACTCCGAAGAGTGTCAGACGATGGCCCTGTCCGAAGGTATCGAGCTGCGGGAGTACCGTCACCAGGACGCCGACGGCTTTCTCAAGCTGCACGACTCCCGCTGGCGACCCATACCCCCGGACTTCTGGCGGCGATGGTCGCACCGGGCGGAGGTCACCGCCAGCGTGGCCCTCGTGGATGGTCGGGTGGTGGGCCAGATACCGTTTCACGTCCGCGAGTTCCTGGTTCGTCCCGGGGTGACGGTGCGTGTCGCCCAGGAGTACTCCGTCATCACGGCCGAGGAGATGCGCAGCCAGGGCATCGGCAGCGCCCTGGTCGCCGAGGCGGAGCGGTTCCTTGCCGGGCGCTGCGAGGTGATGACCGTCTACCGGGGTGGCGAGCGGACGCCCGGCTACCGCTTCTACCAGCGAACCGGCCACAGCGACCTGGCCTACCACCGACTGTGGACGGCCGGCGAGGAGTCGGCGGTGGCTGACGACCGGGTCGAGTGCGGGGACCTGAACGCCCTGGCCGAGCGCGAGGAGCAGGTGCTGAACGTCTTTCGGAGTGCGTACGGCTCCCGGGGAGGCTTCCCTCCGCGCCGACCGGGCTACTGGGAGGAGGCCCTGAGAAGCGTCATCTTCTGTGAGGCGCCTGGAGACTTCCGCTTCCTCTACGTTGAGGACGGCGGACGATTGCTCGGGTACGCTCTCTGCCTGGAAGGGCGGGGCGAGCGGGCGGGAATGAAGGTCCTGGAGCTGTCCACCCGGGACGGTGAGGCCGAGGCGGCCGTGGTGTTGCTTCGCCAGCTTGCGCATCGGGCGCGGAAGCGGGGGCTGGCGCTCGCCCTCCGCAAGTCCGACGAATCGGTGTATGCTGAGGCGCTCCGGCGCGCGGGCTTCGTGCAGGTGCCTCGCAGCGAACGCTCGATGATGACTATGGCCCACGTATTCGATGCCCAGGCCCTGGCTCAGCGGGTCCTGGCACAATCGACCGTGGAGCTGCCTGCGGAGGTGACCGTCTGGACGCCCGAGCGGGAAGCGGTACTCAATCCGTCCCCCGGGGGCGGTCGGCGCATCACGCTGGAGATGAAGGAGCCCGACCTGGCTCGCCTGCTCATGTGCCGACTTGACCTGCTCTGCGCGGTGAGGGAGGAGCGGGTGACGGTGGCGGGGGCGCGGCCCGGCGACGTTGAAGTCCTGGCGGAGGCGCTGCCTTTCTCGCCCTGGGACTATCACGAGTTGGATTACATCTGAACGGAGGAGCGAATGAGCGCACAGGTTCGTATCTACCCCTTCCCCAGAGAAGCGACACCGGGTGAAGGGACGCTGACGTTAGGGCCGACGGTGACGGTGGGCCTGGAGGGTGAACTGACCGAGGAGGTGCCCGCGGTAAGGCGCCTCCGTGAGGGGCTGGAAGAACAGGCAGGTGTCACGGTGACGGTCGGCGCCCCAGGCGACGCTGACATCGTCCTGACGATGCCCGGGGAGGAAGGGCGTGAGCGGGACAAGGGGCTTAAGCCCCTTGCCGAATCACTTCCCGAGGAGGGCTACCGCCTAATGGTGACCGCGTCGGGCGCGCGGGTGGAGGGGGCTGATGCCCGGGGGCTCTTCTGGGGTGTGGTGAGTCTGCTGAAGCTGGTCTCGGTCGAGGACGGACAGGTGCAGGTTCAGCAGGTCAGCATCGTCGATTGGCCCCGGCTTCCCGTCCGAGGGGTGCACGTATACATCCCGGCGCGCGAGGAGATTCCCTTCTTCAAGCGCTACATCCGCTCCTTCCTGGCCGACCACAAGATGAACACCATCTTCCTGGAGGTAGGGGCCGGGATGCGCTTCAGGAAGCACCCCGAGCTCAACGAAGGGGCCGTGGAGTTCTCTCGGGACATCCTGGCCCGGGGGGAGCGCCCGGCCGGGCCCGAAGGGCGTTTCCAGAACTCCACCCACCACGAGATCGCGGGCGGGGGATCAATCGAGCAGGAGGAGATGCGCGACCTGGTCGAGTACGCTCGGGCCCACGAGATCGAGGTCATCCCCGAGGTCCCTTCCTTGAGCCACTCCTACTACCTGCTCACCAGACACAGGGAGCTGGCCGAGATTCCCGAAGCCGAGTGGCCCGACGCCTACTGCCCATCCAACCCGGCCAGCTACGAGCTCCTCTTCGACGTGATAGACGAGTACGTCGACGTCATCCAGCCCAAGCGGGTGCACATCGGCCACGACGAGTGGCGGGCCGCGGGGCTGTGCGAGAAGTGCAAGGGCCGGACGGCCGAGCTCTTCGCCCAGGACGTGGCCAAGATCCACAAGCACCTCACCGGGCGCGGGGTGGGGGTGTGTATGTG
>CAZIBA010000314.1:0-4023 GCA_964536795.1 uncultured Planctomycetota bacterium
GCCCAACTGGTTGGTGTGGTCGTTGCTGACGGTGGTGACGACACTAACCAGTGGGGCCACGACGTTGGTAGCATCCAGCCGGCCGCCAAGCCCGACCTCCACAACCGCAAGGTCCACGTTCTGACGGGCGAAGTGCAGAAAAGCGAGGACGGTCATAATCTCGAAGAAGGTGGGCGGATGCTCAGCGAAGCGCGGGCGGACGGCCTCGACGACGGGGGCCACGTCGTTCATCTCCCGGCAAAACTCCTCGGGGGTGATCCACACCCCATCGACGGCGATGCGCTCGCGCACGTCCATCAGGTGGGGAGAGCTGTAGAGACCCACCCGGAGACCGGAAACCCGGAAGATGCTGCTCAGCATCAGGGCCGTCGAGCCCTTGCCCTTGGTGCCAGCGACGTGGATGCTCGGGAACTGCCGGTGGGGGTTCCCCAACTCGGCAAGCAGGGCCTCCATACGGGAGAGATCGTGGGTGGTGAGGTCGTAGCGGTAGGTGGACATCTTCTCGTAATCAGTGGTCCCGAAGAGATAGTCGAGGGCCTGCTCGTAGCTGCTGAACCTGGGCGACACCGCTTCCTCCCCCTCAGCTCCGCACGAACTGCTTGCCGGAAAGCTGCACCACCAGCCGCTTGAGCTCCAAGGAGAAGAGCGCAGCCGACACCGTCGAGGTGGGCAACTCCGCTCGGCGGATGACGTCGTCCACGTCCCGGGGTTCGCTGTCCACGGCCGACAGCACGCGTTGCTCCTCCTCGCTCAGTGCCAGCAGGCGGGGGTCCTGGACTTCAACCCCCTCCGGGGTCGTGACCGCGCGCTCCAGCGGACCCAACTCCTCCAGGATGTCCTCGGCGGTCTCCACCAGTTTGGCCCCCTCCCTGATGAGGCGGTGGCAGCCCCGGAAACTGGGTCGGTCCACGGGGCCGGGCACGGCGAAGACCTCCCGGCCCTGCTCCAGGGCCCAGCGAGCGCTGATGAGGGAACCGCTGCGAGTGGCCGCCTCCACGACCACCACCCCCAGGGACAGTCCGCTGATGATGCGGTTCCGCCGGGGGAAGTTCTCGGCGAGGACGGGAAAGCCCATGGGCAGCTCGCTCAGTACCGCGCCCCGGGCAGCGACCCGGTCGGCCAGCTCGGCGTGCTCCTGGGGATACATCTGGCTCAGACCACAACCGATGACGGCCAGCGTCCGGCCCCCTGCTTCGAGGGCCCCCTCGTGGGCAGCGGCGTCGATACCGCGGGCCAGACCGCTCACCACCGTGAAACCGGCCAGGGCCAGGGCCCCGGCCAGCCGACGGGCCTGCTTCTGACCGTAGTGCGACGACCGTCGGGCGCCGACCATGGCCACGGCCAGGGCGTCGGAAGACCTGAACTCGCCCTTGAGATAGAGCACCAGCGGGGGGTCGAAAATGCCGGCCAGCAGGCCCGGGTACTCGTCGTCCTCCAGGGTGATGATGCGGACACCAGCCTCCCCGGCCCGGGCTTTCTCCTCGGCGACCTGCTCGGGAAGGTCGCTCTGGCGGAGTCGCCCAACAAGCTTCGGCCGGACGCCCTTGACACCGGCCAGCTCCCGGGGTGAGAGAAGAAAGACCCTCCCTGCCGACCCGGCCCGCGCCCGCAGGCGCCGGTAGACGACGTTCCCCACCATACCCGTCAGGTTGAGGGCGATGAGGGCGTCACCTTCGCTCTCAAACACCGTGTGCCCTCTCGACGGCCTGGACGAGGGCCCCACGGTCGGGGTCGGTCACCACCCGCACCTCCCCCAGTGCCACCGGAAGCACCAGCCGGAGCTTCCCCCCGAGGGTCTTCTTGTCACGGAAGAAGCAGTCCAAGAGCTCCTCGACCCCAAGCTCGGCCGGCATCCGAACCTCCAGCCCCAACCGCCCGAGGAGCTCCACCTGCCGAGCCGTCACCTCCGAGGGGACCAGGCCCAGCTCCTCGGCCAGGAGGCTGGCAGCCACCATCCCCCGGGCCACGGCTTCGCCGTGACGGTAGCGGGTGTAGCCGCTGAGCACCTCCAGGGCGTGGGCGAAGGTGTGGCCGTAGTTGAGAATGGCCCTGATACCTGTCTCACGCTCGTCCTCCTCGACCACCTGAGCCTTCAGCTCGCACGATCGGCGGATGGCCGTCGCCGTCACCTCGGCTTCCAGGGCGAGGAGCCCATCGGCGTGGCATTCCAGGTAGGAGAAGAAGTGGGCGTCGAGGATGACGCCGTACTTCACCACCTCAGCCAGGCCGGACCGGAGCTCGCGGTCCGGGAGCGTGCGCAGCGTCTCCGGGTCGGTGAGGACCAGCCGGGGCTGGTGGAACGCCCCCACCAGGTTCTTCCCCTCGGGGAGGTCCACGGCCACCTTGCCGCCCACGGAGCTGTCCACCATGGCCAGGAGCGTCGTCGCCACCTGGACGTAGGGCACACCCCTCATGTAGGTCGCAGCCACGAAGCCGGCCAGGTCACCCACCACCCCGCCACCCAGAGCCACGACGGCCGACCGCCTGTCCATCCCGGCGGCCAGCAGCTTCGGGTACAGCGCCCCGGCCTGGGGAAGGCTCTTGGCCCCCTCTCCCGGTGGGACGGCGACGGTGGTGGACTCCAGCCCGGCCTCGGCCAGCGAGCGGACCACGTCACCGCCGTAGAGGTCCCTCACCGTCTCGTCGGTGATGACGGCCACCCGGGACGGGGCCACCACCTCCTGCAGGTGCTCCCCGACACGGCCGCGGAGGCCGACGTCGACGAGGACGTCGTAGCTCCGCTCACCCAGATCGACGTGAACCCGTCCCCTCTCCATCAGACCTCCTTCTGCCACCGATGCGAAACTTGATCGGCGTTCGGCTCAGGGACATCCACGACCGGAGCACCAGCAGAAGCACGAAAGCCATCCCAACCGCCATCGCCAGCTTCATCAGGGCCGGGGCGCCCCTATCCTCCCGGGCCCCTGTCGGAGCCGACACGAACTCCTGGCCCACCAGTAGCGGGGCCTCCTCCCAGTCACCACCCCTGCTGCGGAACCGCCAGACCTTGAAGAAGATCCCCCGCACCCGCACCCCGTCCCCCCGGTCCCAGCTTCCGGGATCCCGGAGCAGGGCCACCGCGGTAAGCTGCTCTTCCGGGTCTATGAGGAAGACCCGGAACAGTCGGCGCAGGCCCGACGGGTTCCCCGGAAGCTCCCAGGGCGACAACTCCACCACCGCCCCGACCACCTCCACCATCCGGCCCCGGTAGAAGTGAGGCGAGGAGGTCAGCTCGGCCGCCCTCACCAGCGGTGCAGGTCGTTGCCAGGTCTCGTCGGGGAGCTGGGTGGCCTCGGCCAGCAGCCTATAGAAAGCCACCTCCTCGACCGGGGCGCGGTCGGCCACTGACTCCTCCAAGCGGACGAGGGGGCTGGCGGTCTCGGGCAGGCCGGGCGCGTCGGCCCGGCCCGACCTCAGCTCCTCCGAACCACTGACGGCCAGGGCCAGCACGAGCAGATACGCCGCTCTCGCGCAGACGCACGTGTGCAAGAGACACCCAACCCCACTGCCCCACCTCGTCGCCAAGAAGGCCCTCCCCTTATATCCCCGGGCCGCTCCCAGGTCAAGCACCGGCAGCTTGCCCGAGCTGGACCGACGTGGTAGGCTACCGCGGGGCGAAGGAGGATGAGTGGCGATGGAAGTGGTCGAAGAGGAAGGCACGGTCGCGGAGCTCCGGGGAGAGCGCGTGCTGGTGGTGGTGGAGAGCGCCCGGGAAGAGACCTGCAGGCACTGCCGGCTCTGCTTCCGCCAGCCCGACGGAAGCTACCAGCTCGAGGCCGTGGCCGACGCGCCGGTGAAGCCGGGCGACCGAGTGGTGGTGCAGGTCGAGCAGCCCGGGGCCCTGACCCTGAGCCTGGTGGTCTTCCTGGTACCCGTCGTCGCCCTGGTGGTGGGGATGGCCCTGGGCCGTCACCTGACCCGGGGAGCGGGGCTGGAGGAATGGCGCAACCCAGCCCAGGCCCTCCTGGGACTGGGGGCAGCGGCGGTGGCCTTCTTCGGGCTGTCCTTCTACGACCGCTGGCT
>CAZIBA010000315.1:0-4012 GCA_964536795.1 uncultured Planctomycetota bacterium
GCGGGCTGCATGCCCCGGTACGGGGCATTGCTTGCCCGCAGAGAATATCACCCAGAAACCTGACGCCCATCCGGCCGGCCCTTGGCCGTTGACATCGGTGCGCCGACCGCTATGATGAAGCGGGTCCCGGAGCTTCTCCGAGGGCTTCGCTGCGTTCACCATCTCCGAGCGCCGCGGAGCCGGTCGGGTCTCTTGGTGAAGGCGAGTGATGAACCGTTTGGGAAAGGTCTCCACGATGACACGGCTGTGCGTGCTGGTGCTGGTGCTCCTGCTGGTGGTTCTTCCGGGGTGTCCTTGGCTGATCGACCCGTACGTCTGGGTCGATCCTGAGGTCGAGGTGGCCGGGAAGACGCTGCTCGTCGTCCCCTTCTCCGATGGCGAGAGCACCTACTTCGCCTCCGAAGACGGCAACTCCCTGACCGCGCTGATTGGCAGGCAGGTCGCTACCCGCTCTCCCAAGGCTCGTCTGGCCGACGCGGACGAAGTGCGAAGGCTCTACGACGGTCGGGAGCTGGAGACCGTGGGCTGGAAGACGGTGGGCCAAGACGTGGGGGCCGATTACGTCCTGGTGGGCCACGTCGTCAGCTTCACCCTCAAGGATTCCCCCACCTCCAACCTGTACGCCGGTACCATCAAGCTCAGGCTCAAGGTCGTGGATGCGGCGGACGGCGCGGTGGTCTGGTTGTCCGGGCCCCCGGAATCGACCTACCGCTGGACCGGAGTCGGCGACCCGGAGCACGGCATCCCCGTCTTCGACATCAGCGCCGAGCAGGTCCGCCTGCAGACGCTGCGACTGGCTGCGAATAACGTCGCCGACGTCTTCTGTGTGCGGAAGATGACCCGCGCCCAGTTCCAGGACTACCAGCGCCGACGCCAGCCCTGACCGCGACGGTCGGCGCAGCTGAAGGGCGGAGCTGACCCGGGCTCGGCGGCCACAGGCGGTTAGGGTCCGTCCGTGGCTTCCAGGGCCAGGAGGGTGAGGTCGTCCTTGAGGTCACGCCCGCCGGTGAGCTTCACGAGAGCGTTCTCACAGGCGACGAGCATGGCGGGCAGGTCCAGGTGGGCGCTGTCGCTCAGGATGGTCTGGAACTGCTCGATACACGCGGGGGCAGCGATGCCGATGGCATCCTCGATCCCGTCGGTGTAGCAGATGAGACGGTCGCCCCGAGCGAGTTGACAGCGGCCCTCCTCGTAGTCGTGCTCGAAGATGCCCACCAGCCCACCTCCCGTCTCCAGCAGCTCCTGGGAGCCGTCCGCCCGGAGCACGATGGGGTAGGGGTGCCCACCACAACTGTAGCGGATCTCCAAGCTCTTCAGGTTGAGGATGGCGTAGACCATGGTGATGAAGGGGTACTCGGCCAGCTCCTCCCGCAGCATGTCCCGGTTCAGGGTCTGCAGCACCTCCGCAGGGGGGAGCAGACGGTAGCTGTCTGGAGTGATCTCCTTGGTGACGATGCCTTTCTTAAGGAAGACGGTGAGGAGAGCGGCCCGTACGCCGTGACCCACGGCGTCGGCCACGTAGAAACCAATGTGACTCTCGTCCAGACGGAAGACGTCGTAGAAGTCCCCGCCTACGGCCCCGCTGGGGAGGTAGCGGGCCACCAGGCGGACCCCGGGGAGCTGGGGCAACTGGCGGGGGAGCAGGCTCCGCTGCAGACGCTGGGCCATTCGCAGGTCGGTCTGGATGGTCTCGTAGGCTTCCTGCAACTGGTCGTGCAGGGCCTGGAGTTCGGTGTTCTTGGCTTTGAGTTCGTCGTTGAAGTGCTTGATGCGAAGCAGCGACTTGACTCTGGCCGACAGTTCCTCGGGGTAGAGGGGTTTGACCAGGGTGTCGTCGGCCCCCAGCTCCAGTCCCTGGACCTTGCTCTGAACGTCGCCCCGGGGGGTGATGAGGATGAGGGGGACGAAGTCGTTGCCCGCAGAGGTCTTGATGTCCCGGCAGAAACCAGCCCCCGCCTCCGGAGCGCTCTCCACGTCGAAAAGCACCAGGTCGTAGCGGCCGGCGGCCAGGTCGGCCAGCGGCGCAGTAGGCTCCGCGGTCACCGTCACCTCGTAGCCCAGCTCCAGCAGGAGCTCCTCGGGCCGGGACTGTCCCGTGTCCGCGCTGGTGATAAGCAGGATGTGGTTGCGTGCCACTCCCCAGACCCTTTCTCTGACCCCGGAGAGCCACCGGGGTTCCCATACCGCCGGTGATTCTACAGGTTGGGTTCCCCGGGTCAAGGGCAAAGCCCCAAGACGAACGCTGGTGTTGCAGCCAGTGACGAAAGGTCTTATCCTACCGAGGTTACTGGCAGGTGTGTGTTCTCCTCAAGGCGGACGAGGTGATATCCCGACGACGGCTCTTCCAACTGCTGCGGGTGGTGGTGAGCGTGATGCTGGTGGCCCTCATCCTGCGCACCATCAGCCTGCGCGAGCAGGTGGAGCTCCTCGACGGCACCGTGCTGGAAGGCTCCCTGGAGCAGGAGACGGCGGCGGCCCTCCACCTCCGGCTTCCCGACGGGGAGCTCCGTCAGGTGCCCCGTGAGACGATCGCCCGTGACCCGCGGACCGGTAACCTGAAGGTACGGGAGGGGCTGCTCCGGGTGCTGGGGCGGGTGGACCTCCGGCTGGTGGTTGTCCTCACCCTGAGCTTCGGTGTGACCTACCTGCTGGTGGCCACCCGCTGGCGGCTCCTGCTGCGTGCCCAGGGGATGGAGTTCAGCCTGGGGGAGGTCCTCCGCCTCATCTTCATCGGCATGCTTTTCAATCAGATGATGCTGGGCACATTAGGGGGCGACGTGGTCAAGGCCTACTACGTCACCCGTCGAGCGCGCCAGAAGACGGCGGCCGTGCTCACCGTCTTCCTGGACCGGGTGCTGGGACTGCTGGGACTGATGACCCTGTGCGTGCTGGGGACGCTGACCAACCTGAGGGACCCCGAGTTCCGTCACCTGTTCGTGCTGCTGACCGCGGCGCTGCTGGTGGTGGTGGTCGGTGGTCTGGTGCTGATGAGTCGGAGGCTTCGTCGGTTGCTCCGCGTGGGGTCGGTGGTCCGTCGGCTGCCCTTCGGGGAGACGTTGGCCGAGCTGGACCGGGCCCTGCTCATCTACCGTCACCACAAGGGCGCGGTGGCCGTCGGCTGGCTGCTCAGCATCGGGGTGCACGTGTCGGTGGTGGTCGTGAACTGGCTTCTCGGGTGGCACCTGGGTCTCCAGGCGCAGCCCAGCCACTACTTCAGTCTCATCCCCGTGGCCCTGGCGGTGGCCGCGCTGCCCATTTCCATCGCCGGCTGGGGTGTGGGGGAGTGGGCCTACGCCATGCTCTTCAGCAGACTGGACCCCAGCAACTGGACCAAGGCCATGGCCCTGTCGGTGCTGTTCCGGCTCTCAACGGCCGTGGTCTGGAGCCTGCTCGGTGCGGTCTTCCTCATCCGGGGCGAACGGCCCAGCCGGGCCGAGCTGGAGCAGGAAGCGGCCGAGGAGGAGGCCCTCATCGAGGGAATGGCCGGCCAATCCGCCGACGATGGGGAGACCGACGGTGACTGACCTTCAGGACTACCGGGCCGCTATCCACGTCCACACCCTGTGTACCAAGAGGAGGGGGGTGGTGGGCTGGGTGGTGGCCGCGGCCCGGGAGGCCGACCTGGACGTCCTCATCATTACCGACCACGACAGCGTGGCCGCCCGGGACCACGGCTGGCACGGTTGGCAGGGCTCCACCCTGGTCCTGGTGGGAGAGGAGGTCACCCCTCCGGGCCGGAGTCACGTGCTGGCCTTGGCCACCGAGGAGATCGAGGGGATGCGGTTCCTCTCCGAGCGTGCCTGTCTGGAGCGCGTCGTCGGGCAAGGAGGACTGGCCATTCTCGCTCACCCCTACGGCAAGGCCGACCTGGGCCCGGGGATCAAGTCGCTCCCCTGGATACATTGGAGGGACCCGAACTACTCCTGTCTGGAAGTCTGGTCTTACATGCACGACTGGATCGAGGGGCTGCGCTGGTGGCAGCTCCCCAGCGCCTCCCTACGACCCCACCGCC
>CAZIBA010000316.1:0-4009 GCA_964536795.1 uncultured Planctomycetota bacterium
TTCAGGATTAACAGCAACCTCCACTTCAAGGGGCATTTCTTCTGATATGGTGAAATTATAGGAGTTGAGAAAACTTAAAATCTTTTCTATAGTTGTATCCGGGATGTAAATTATTTCTTTGTATTCCCTCTCAAATAAACCCCCATTAAGAAAAGGAATTTTGCCAAAGCGAGACTCATCATTAGGCCTTTTCTGGTTCAGGGTCTCAAAAAAGAGAGGCTCAAGAACATTTTGGTAGAAGATTTTTCCTTCTTTTTCTGTTCTTTCAAACCAGTTAGAGATAAACTTCTTATCGCCCGCTAACCATCCTTTCTTCTGAAGGAAATACAAGAACATGAGTCTTCCTAAAAATCTCTGAGCAAAGGCATAGAGCTTGTCCTGATAATAAAATTGTTGAACCCCTTTATTATTCTTTTTTAGTGATTGGGTAAGCTGGTCAAAATATTCTTTGTATTCCGTAAAGAATTTTCTGGTAACCTTCTGGACACCAAAGGCTTCCTTTAGGAGTCCATATATCTTTACTGGCTCTTCAATTCCGTCTTTAACTGCAATCTCGCTTAATATCCATTTATCTGTATAGAATGCACTTTCTCTATCAAGATTAAGTTTTACTAATTTTCGTTTCCAGACCCCTACATCCTCCCGGATCTTTTCTACCAGAACAAAGGTATAATTTTGATAATCGGAGGTGATGACAAAAAATGGATACTGGGTTTCTTTCTCAAAGTAGAGCGGGAGGTTTCGCATAGTTGCAAGGGAGGGGGATTTGAGTTCTACAAGAAAAATCTGGAATCTTTTCTGGTAATTGGCGATGGTATAAATCTCTTTTACGCTTTCTTTATCCTTTTCTCTAAGTTCCCATGCCTCTTTTCCTCTGAAAGAAGGGGCTAAGGTTTTATACCCTAAGCCATGAAAGAGCTTATAGACCTTTTCAGGGCTGTCCATTTGTGGAATAATTTCTTCTATGAACCCTTTTGTATCTTTCATGATTTTAATACATTATTTTTTTTGCATGCAGCCTCAGGAAATAAACTGGACACAAATGAGTTTTAATTTTCTCTCATCAAACTCTACTGCTTCGGGTTCCTCATTGGTAGGCTTTGCTTGCAAAAATTCGCTAAGCTGTGAAGTCATAATATGCCAATTCTTTGAGTTTTTATAGTTCTTCCATATTCTTCTCAATTTCTGCATTCTTTTTTTAGTGAGGGCTACGCTACTCAAATTGACAATTATATCAGCAATCTTTTCTCGTAATGGGTCATCTTCATTCAGGTAATTTTCCCTGATAAAATCAAGCTCATCTCTCATATCTGTTAATGTCTTTTCCATTCGTCCATGGGCTGTACGGACTTGAGTGGCTATTAATCCCTCTGAGAAGAAACTTTTTATCTGTTCCCTGGCCTTGCTGTGGATTTTAAATACATCCATGTCATCAGGGATTATACGGGATTCGGTCTCTTTACAGGATATAAACCTTAATATCTCTGTCTTGTTGGTGATAAAACTTTCATTGGCTACATCATAAAGATACCAGAGGTGATAATCATCATCGTATTTGTAATAGAAGAAAATGCCCCTGAACCCTCTTCTTAATCCGCTTTGTATACCGTGGGGGAGCGATTCACAGAAATCTTTTAATCTCTCCAGGCCAAAGTCTTTAAGGGGTTGCCAGAATAGCTCTCCGCCCCCAAACTGCTCTTCTTCCAGTTCTTTGAGTGCTTTTTCCTTTTCTTCTCCGGTTCCCCTCAAATCCCGTATGATTCCAAATACCTTGGGGTTAATCTTTTCTCCGAGCACTGAGGCGTCCAGTCCTATGGTCTCGTTTATCATCTCAATCTTTCCCTGGAGGATTCTAACTAATGTTAGGAGGCTCTCCAGTTCTTTCTCGGGATAGAAATTGTAGATATAAATCTCATCAAAAGGTGAGCCTATTCTATCAATTCTTCCAGCTCTCTGGATCATTCTGACCGGATTCCAGTGCAGGTCATAATTTATTGCAATCCTTGCCTTCTGAAGATTCTGGCCCTCGGATAAAATATCTGTTGAGAGAAGTAGGTCGGTGTCAGAGTTAAGGAAGCTATTTACAACATCCCTCCTTCTTGAGGTAGAAAAACTGCCGGTCACTCTGGCTATTTTACTGCCGAATTTTTCACAAAAATCTCTATCTTCTGTGAGCGCTTCATAAAGGTAATCAATGGTATCGGCATAGAAGGAAAAAAGAAGCGCTTTGCCCTTATCCTTTAATTCTAATAATCTTTCCTTTAGCCTGTTAAGTTTTGAATCTTGCTTCATATCTATGGGTGCAACAAGACTCTTTATCTTCTCAAAAATCTCTATATCTTTATCCAGGTCTTGGTAGAATTTATTTGTGTCAAAATCAGCTAAATTGACCGATTCGAGGTTCCTTTTAAAGTCTTCCATAAAATAAGCTGCATCCTCTGCCTCCTCTTCCAGATACGTAAGATACTTGTTATAGAATTTCTTCCTGAGAACCTTACCTTCTTTAAACACTCCTTTGAAGTTTGAAAGAAAATCTATTTGAGTCTGAATACTCTTTCTGAAAGCCTCGACACTGCTCTCCAGACGTTTCAAAAGGATAGTTTGTAAAAGGCCACCCAGAGCCTTCATTCTCCCCAATTCCATTTCGTCTTTTTTGCCTACTATCCGATACTCCTCAAGTTTATAATAAGCGAGGTTTAGTTCTTTCTCTATTTTTTCTGCAATTTGATAATAGAGGCCTTGATAGGTTTCATCCAGGCTATAATCTATTTCTGCAAGCTCTCTTTCCGGGAACTTAATCTTCGTCCAATTACCGTTTTCGTCTATGTATCTGGCATCCGGGTAATTGTTCTCTATGTACTGTCTCGTCCTGCGGATGGACACAATCTGCAAAACATCAGCAAGCTGAGAAATATCTCCTCTATCTGCTTTCTTAAACTGCCTTTCCAAATCAAAAATCCCTTCTTTGAGGAAGATTCTTTTATTATTCCGAGCCAGCAACATCAATTGAAAGTATAGGTCCCAATGAGTATTGTTCATTGGGGTAGCTGTAAGAAGAAGCATCTTAGGGGGATGGTTTACGCTTGCTTTCTCTATAAGCGTGAATAGGCTTTCATATCGGTTGGAAACCGGGTTCCGAAAATTGTGGGATTCATCAACCACGACTAAGGCTATATCCTCAAGTTTAAAATTTAGCTTTCTCTGCAGTTCAGTAAAATCGAAGTCCTCCCGGCCAAGTTCCTCCTGATGGATGATATTTTCAGAAACCCCAATATCCTTTAAAGCCGGTCTCCATAATGGTTCATCCACACTCGCAGGGCAAATAACCAGAAATCTCTGCCGCCTATAAAACCCAAAGTCTTCGATGACTTTTTTTGCAATCCATGTTTTACCTAAGCCTACAGAATCTGCGATTAAAACACCGTTGTATGTTCTTAGCCTTGAGTAGATCCGTTTAACGGCATCTTCTTGAAAATTAGCAAGATCAACTTCGCTTTCAGGAAGTGTTCCGGGAGTTTCATGTTGATATAGGATGTCTTCTTTTTGAAGCTCGTAAAGGGATTTTATAAAGATGTGGTAAGGAGGGTATTCTTTTGTTCCAAATTTTGATTCATCAAGAATTTTTAAGAGATCTTCCTTAAAATCCTCTGCATCTTGCCAGAATTTCTCAAACCATTCCTCTTTGATATATCGGCTATGGCCTTCGTCTAATACTGCATTGAGCTCTGTATTGGATGTGAAGCCGGAGTATGTAAAGTTGCTGGAGCCAACTATGGCTAATTTATCGAAAATATAGGCCTTGCCATGAAGGAATCCCTTATGGTAAAGCCGAACTTCCCAATTTGAATTTCTAAGGAGATTTATTAGCGCAACTACTGCTTCTTTTTTGTCCTCCTCGAATATTTCATCCTCTAAGTCGCGGCGAAAATTACTCTTATATATTTCTTCAGGTTTAAAAAAATCTGGCGTGCCTTCACCTGCCTGTGGTGAATGTCCAATAAGTAATCTG